>JAXHTF010000003.1 GCA_034211275.1 Acidobacteriota bacterium | reverse complement strand
TGGCGGTGGACCCCGATGCTCCATTTCCGCCGCCGCCACCGCTGGCGCCGTCCCCGCCTCTGCCGCCGGCACCGCCGGTGCCGCCGATCAAGGTGGTGCCGGCGAGATCGACGGTGGAATCCCTCACCCAGGCGGCGAAGGAGGCTCCACCCTGCATGCCGCCGCTGCCGGCGAGACCGCCGCAGCCACCGGCGCCGCCGCCACCGCCGCTGTTGCCGGCGTCTTTGCTGGTCACCCAGAAGCAATAACCGACCCAATAGCTGCCGGCTCCGCCGCCGCCACCACCACCGCCGGCGCCGCCGCCGTTACCCGTTCCGCCCTGCACCGGACGCCAGCCGGAGTCCCCCAAAGCGCCGGCGATATTGCTGTTGGCCGCGCCCCGAGAGCCGCAGGTCCCGCCGCGGCCATCCTCGCCCCGCTCCCCGGGAGGGCCGTCGTCCTGGATGCAATCCGCAGTGCACTCGCCGTTCGCCTTTTCGCCACCGGGGGCGCGATAGCCCGAGGTGCCGGCCTGTCCGGAATAGCCATTGCAGTAGTTGTTGCCGGAATCGCACTTCTTATAGCACTTGATGCCCGTGGCACTGCCATCGGTATCCACTTCCTTGCGCACCGCTCCTGTCCCTCCGGTGCTGTTGGAGCAGGCACTGACGGTACCGCCGTCCCGGCCGCTCCCCGCACCCCCCTGGATGCCGGTGGTTCCCGGCGAGCCCTCGCGCCCCGGAGCCCCCGGCGCCGCCACCAGCTCCGAGTCGAGCACCGACAGCTGGGCGCTGCTCTCCACCTGCAGCACCATGGAAGTTCCGCTGTCGTTGCCCTCGGCGGCGGAAGCGTTGAGCTGAAAGCCCTGCACCACGGTGTCGACGGAAAGACCCCGAGCCTTGACCACCGGCACGCCGCCGGGGGGACCGATGACGGCGGAGAAATAGCTCGGGTTGGCCTGGGCCTCCGGCAGGCAACCGCCGTAGAGATCGATGCCGCTGCGCAGCTCGACGGTGACGGCGAGGTTGTACTCATCATAGGCCACCAACACGCCACAGCCGGCGGTGGCGCATCGCTCGATGCCCTTGGCGATGGAGCGGCACGGTGCGGACCAGGAGGTTCCGCAGGTGGTGCCGTCAGTGCCGGTGGCAGCCACGTACACGCGGCTGGTGAGATGGGACAGGTCGGCGTCACCGCAGGCGATCACCGGATCCTCCAGCACCACCGCGGGGCTGCCCTGCCATTGGACATCGGTGACGTCCATCAAGGTCTCGTCGACGGCGAATTCGTGGCGTAGACGGGCGCCGCGGAAGGACGTCTTGACCCCGGCGACCACCCCGGCGCGGAGGCGCGGGCCGAAGACCGCCCGGGTCAGATCGACGCCGGAGAAGTCGGTGCCTCCGACGATGGCGTACTGCAGATCCACTCCCTCGAGCTTCGCCCCTCGGAGCGACGCGGCGGTGAGATTGGCACGACTGAGGTTCGTCGGGCCTCGGCGGGAGGCCTTGAGTAGAGCACCGCCGAACCGTGCTCCGGTGAGATCCGCCCCCACCAGCATGGTCCCGTTGAGGGTCGCTCCGCGGAAATTCGCTCCCCGCAGATTGGCTCCCACCAGGTTGGCGTCGGTGAGATCGCGGTCTCTGAGATCGATGCCGGAAAGATCGCAGTAGGGGCAGCTGAGGGGCTCCTGTAGCTGCGCGGACTCCAACGGATCCTCACCGCCCGGGTTCTCGGCGGCGGTCGCCGCAGGGCCGGCCCAGAAACCGACTGTACAAAGAGTGATCAGAGTCCAGAGAGCGAGGCTACGCATGGTCGAGCTCCTTCTTGCATGGCGACGGCCCCAGGGGACCAACCCGCCGAGTTGATGATGGTTACAACCCGGTAGTGGCACCACCCGAGCCGCTATCGCAGCCCGCAATCGCTTTTCTGCGTCCTCAGCCTCGCTGCGCTAAGATCCCCTCACGTCCTTTCCAACTCCCCGCGGCCCCAGCCGGTGCCGCGCTCTCTGCAAGCTTCGAAGGAGAACCGAAGATGGCCGATACCCCTTCGCAGAACGTCTCCAACCACAGCCGCTACCACCCCCTCTACCACTTCATTCTCTTTCCCATCCTCTTCATCTACCTGATCCTGACGGTGGTCCAGGTGGTCCGAGACCCGGGCTTCTTTCACCTCTACTCGGTGGTCGTGGCCCTGGCCTTCCTGATCATGGCCTGGCTGATTCGTGCCTACCCGCTGAAGGTCCAGGACCGCCTGATCCGCCTGGAAGAAACCCTGCGCTGCCAGCGGGTGCTCGACGAGCCTCTGCGCTCCCGCATCGGCGAGCTGCGGCCGCGGCATTGCGTCGCGCTGCGCTTCGCCTCCGACGAAGAGCTGCCGGAGCTGGTGGAGAGGATCCTCGCCGGCGAGCTCAACACCCAGAAAGAGATCAAGCAGGCCATCCGCTCCTGGCGCCCCGACCACTTCCGCGTCTGACGGGCGCATCGCTCCCACAAAAAAGCCCCCGACGAGCCAGGCTCGTACGGGGGCTTTGGTGTTTCCGAGCGCCTTCAGGGCGCCGGTGCTTACCGCGGGCTGTTGGCGCGGCGCCGAGACCGGCGGCGGCGGGGACGGCCCGAGCCGGAACGATCGGAATCCGAGCGCCCGGAATCAGAGCGGCCAGAATCCGAACGGTTCGAGTTGGGACGGGATCCACCGCGGCCCCCTCCCCGCTTCTCCGCCTTCGCCCGGGAGCGCTCCCGATCCTGGCTCTTGCGGGCGCGGATCTCGGCGATGCGCTCGCCGATGGGAATCTCGAAGCGGCCGTTGGGCTGGGCGTTGTAATCGAAGCCCTCGATTTGCTTGCGCTCCAGCCGCTCGCCCACGGCGCGCTCGATGGCTCGGAGCTCCCGCTCCTCCTTGGGAGACGCGAAGGTCAGGGCGGTGCCGGTGGAGCGGGCTCGAGCGGTACGGCCGACGCGGTGGATGTAATCCTCCGCCTGCCCCGGCACGTCGAAGTTGATCACGTGGGGCAAGGCCTCGACATCGATGCCGCGGGCGGCGATGTCGGTGGCTACCAGTACCTGCAGCCGGCCGTGCTTGAACGCCGACAACGCCTTCTGCCGCTGATTCTGGCTGCGGTTGCCATGGATGCGGTCGCAGGCGATGCCCGCCTTGTCAAGGAACTCCGCCAGACGATTGGCGCGATGCTTGGTGCGGGTGAAGACCAGCGCCGTATCCACGTGGTCCCGGCGCAGCATCTCCAGCAGCAGCGCCGGCTTCAACTTCTCCGGCACCGGCAGGATCGCCTGATCGATGCCCTTGGCCGGCGCCGCCTTGCGCTCGACGTCCACCCGTGCCGGATCGTGGAGCAGCTCGCGGCTCAGCTGGACGATGGGTTTCGGCAAGGTCGCCGAGAAGAAGAAGGTCTGCTTCTGCTTCGGCAGCTGCCGGAGGATGCGCTTGACGTCGGGGAGAAAGCCCATGTCGAGCATGCGGTCCGCCTCGTCCAGCACCAGGACCTCGATCTGGTCGAGGTTGCACCACGGCTGGCTGAGATGGTCCAGCAGACGTCCCGGGGTCGCCACCACCACGTCCACCCCGCGGCGCAGGGCGCGCTCCTGAGGCCGGGGATTGACGCCGCCGAAGACCGTGACGGAGGTGATGCGGGTGTGACGGGCGATGGCCTTGAGGTCGCTTTCGACCTGCGCCGCCAGCTCTCGGGTGGGGGTCAGCACCAGAGCGCGCACGTGCCCTTGTTGTCGATTGGGCTGTCGATTGGGCTGCTGACCGCCTCGCTGCCCCTTATGGCCTCGGCTCTGCTCCACGAAGCGCTGCAGCATGGGCAGCAGGAACGCCGCCGTCTTGCCGCTGCCGGTCATGGCAGCGGCCAGCAGATCGCGGCCCTCGAGCCCCGCCGGTACCGCCTTGCGCTGCACGGGGGTGGGCTCGGTCCAGCCGAGGTCGGAGATTCCCCGCAGAAGCGAGGGATGAAGATCCAAATCGGAAAAATTCACGAAACTAAAGTCCTCACCGGGATAGACCACGCCTGAGGCGGACTACCGCGGATGATTCCGGCGAACAATTGTGCAAAAACGGGAGACTTGCCGGGAGGCTGCCGCTCGGGCCGGACGGCCCTACGAAGGATCGAGCGGCGGATCACCAGACCTCGGGAGAGGCCGGTACCGGCTCGACCGGCAGACCTTGTCACGTCCCTCGAGGAAACACAAGCAAAAGCCCAGGTGCCGGAAGAGAAAAGGAAACGCCCCAGACATCGCCCACCGATCTCCGGAGCCTCGCGAGTGCCCACACTGTGGGCAGCCGCCATCGAAGTGGGCGCCCGCCCCGTGGGCGGAATTTCTTACAACGTCTCGCGACCAACACTTCCGCCGGCTCCGACTGACCGCCAGCCCGCGAGCTATACTCTTGCTCAACAGGCAGCCTCGCGCGGGATGGACGCATCGCTTCCAAACCCGCGCCATCAGGGCCCTCCGGCCCTCTCCGCGCTCCCGCAGGACCGACCTCGCCGGCACCGTTGGCACTCTGGTCTGGCTCTTGCAAATTCCCAGGGTGACAGCGGGTGGTCCGGAGGGTCCTGAGTCATCTCCCAAAGATCACCCAAACCGTGAACAACCTTTGGGAGCTTCAGATGCGTCACCGTTCTTCGCTCGCCGGCCTTCTCCTCTCGCTGCTGTTCGCGGTCCCCGCCCTCGGCGCCGATGGGCTGTTGACCACCGCCCAGGTGGAACGCTTGGAGACCGGTCGCAAAGTCGGAGCCGAAGTTCTCGCCGAGCTGCAGAGAGTTCCCCAGACCCGGGTGATGATCGCCTTCGCCGTCGACACCCCAGGAGGCGCCTCCCTCGACCCCCTCTCGGACGTCGGCCGCCGCGCCATCGCCGAGGCCGGTGATCGGGTGCTCCAGCGGGTCGCCCTTGAAGACTTCCAGGTCGCCCACCGCTTCCGCTCCATCAACGCCGTCGCCGGCAACCTCTCCACCTACGGGCTCCTGGCCCTCGCCGACGCTCCCGAGGTGCTGCGCATCGACCTCGACGCCGGCGGTGAAGGCCATCAAATGGACGAGGCGATGCCCCTGATCAACATCGACGACGTCCAGAATCAGGGTCTGACCGGCAAGGGTGTGACCGTCGCCGTGCTCGACTCCGGGCTCGATCTCGATCACGCCGACCTGCTCGACGACGTCGTCGGCGAGCGCTGCTTCTGCTCCGGTGGCGGCACCGGCTGCTGCCCCGACGGCACCAGCGATCAGCAAGGTCCGGGCAGCGCCGAAGACGACCACGGCCACGGCACCAACGTCGCCGGCGTGCTCACCTCCGCCGGCACCCTCGCCCCCCTCGGCGGCGCTCCCGACGTCGACATCGTTGCCATCAAGGTGCTGGACGAGAACAACTCCTTCTGCTGTTCTTCGGACATCCTCGCCGGCCTCGACTGGATCCTCAACGAGCGCCCGGACGTCGATCTGGTGAACCTGAGCCTCGGCACCAGCGCCCTCTACGCCGGCGACTGCGATGCAGCCAACGCCATCACTCAGGCCTACGCCTCGGTGATCGACTCGCTCCGCGCCCGCGGCACCACCACCTTCGCTTCCAGCGGCAACTCGTCGGCCACCAACGCCATGACCGCTCCCGCCTGCGTCGCCTCGGCGCTCTCCGTCGCCGCGGTCTACGACGCCGATCTCGGCAGCACCACCTTCGGCGATTGCACCGACGCCACCACCGCCGCCGACCAGATCACCTGCTTCTCGAACACCGCGACCACCACCGATCTGCTGGCCCCCGGCGCGGCGATGACCTCCACCGGCATCGACGGCGGCTCCTCGACCTACTACGGCACCTCCCAGGCCGCCCCCACCGCCGCCGCCTGCGCCGCGCTGCTCCTCGAAGCCGTGCCCAACGCCACCCCCGACCTCATCGAATCCGCCCTCGAAGCCTCCTCCACCCAGATCACCGACCCTGACACCGGCCTCACCTTCCCCCGCATCGACTGCGCCGAGGCCCAGGACGCCATCCGCGTCATCTTCAAAGACGACTTCGAAACCGGCGAGCTCTCCCGCTGGACGACAGTCACCAGCCAATAGGCGTCAGCAGCGAATCGGGCACCCCCAACGCCCAGACCACTCCGACCGAGCAGCCCCCCACCCCGACACCGCACCCCGGGGCCCCGAGATCCCCCACCTCGGGGCCCCACCCCGATTGCAACCCGCCGCCCAATCCCCTAGAATCCCGCCTACCTTCGCGGGGTCTCCACACCCCCTGAAGCCCCCATCCAAGCCACCGTAGCTCAGCCGGTAGAGCAACTGATTCGTAATCAGTAGGTCAGCAGTTCGAATCTGCTCGGTGGCTCCACGATATCCTCTTTGTTTCCAACAGTTTGCCGAACTTGCCATTGCGCTAAAGCAGTGGCCGCAGGGTGGTTTGGGTCCCATTTGGGTCCGTTTGGGGCGCAACTTGGCGGGACTGGGTGGGGGCGGGTGCAACCCCTCACTACCGGTGGAAGGGGAAATCCCAGGCTGTGGATGGCCTCACCGGTGCCGGATTTCAGCCCTCACCAGCTCCCTGGATTGCCGGCCCGGGTCCCCGCCCAGCCCGTTGACATCCCGCCTCGTTCCGCCTTACTCCTCCCAGCCCACAGCGCCCCGGCATCCGGCCGGGCAAGCTCCAACCACCGGCCCGGTACCGTGCACCAGCACCCACCGGGCCAGGCTGCAAACAGGGGGCTGAATGATGAGCGAGCAGATGGGCGATCCGCACGGCGACCAGGAAGAACGGCCAGGACAGGCGGGCAGACGAGAGACACCGAGGGGCCAGAGCTGGGAAGACCGAGCAGTCTTCCGAGAAACCTACCTCAACCTCCACCCGGAACCCGAGATCCGCGCCGCCTACCGCCAGGTCGGCGTCTCCCTCTACGAAGCTGCGCTGGCCCTCGAGGTCAGCTACGTCGAACGGGGCGAACCCGCCGTGGCCACCGACCTCCGGGCCGCAGCCCGAGATCTTCAGGCCGCCCGGGGCTACCTCCAGGACCTGGGCCGTCAGGCGGAGGCCAACACGCAGGACGCAGCTTCGACAAGGCTGTGCCTGCTGGCCGCCGGGATCGCCGAAGAGCTCGATGGCATCCTCACCCGAATCGGCAACGCTCTCCCGCCCTCCGGCTCCGCCGCCGACAACGAGGCCTGATCCGTGCCTCGGAAGAAGACCCTGGCCCAAGCCGTCGAGCGGGCCGAGAAGGAGCTGCAACGCTGCTGCCGGCGCCTGGCCGACCTGTTCAGGCAGACCCCCCTCCGCACCAGCCACCTCCAGGTCCGCATCGACGGTCTCAAACCCCGTAGCAGCCGACTCGAAGAACTGAGCCCTCCAATGGTGCGGCTCCCGGCAGCCACACTTCGCCTACCCCGTGAGGAGCTCCTGCCCGCGCTGCTTCACGCCATGGTGCACTGGATCAACGCCCAACAGGGTATCGCCGACTGTAACCACTCCGGCTACCACAACCAAAAGTTCAAACGCCTCGCCGAGGCCGTGGGCTTCGCCGTCGGCGATCGCCTACCCAAGACCGGCTGGACCGATCTCCAACCCACACCAGACCTCCTCCAAGCCCTCGCCGACTTCCCCCTCCGCCTCGACCCTCTCCGCCGCCTCGCCGATCTCCTTCCGGACCGCTCGCCATCACCCCGAATCCACTGCCGCCCCAACCTCCCCATCGGCCTCGCTGCCAGCCCCTACTGGCGCACCGCCGAAACCGTCCTCCCCAAGCTCCCGCGCTATCGCCTCCAGCTCCTCCACGAAGCGCAGCAACCCATCGAGACCTACCCCAAGCTAGAAACCACCGCCGACGCCGCAGCTCTCTTCTGGCAGATCCTCCACACCTTCGACCGCGAAGCCGTCGCCGTCCTCTTCCTCGACACCCGCCGACGCGTCCTCGGCTACGACATCCCTTACATCGGCATCCTCAACCGGGCGAACGTCGAGCCGCGGGGCATCCTGACGCCAGCGTTGCTGATGAACGCCGCGGCAGTGGCGGTCGCCCACAACCACCCATCGGGTGATGCGACGCCGAGTCGTGAGGATGAGGTGTTTACGCGGCGAGTGGTGGAAGCTGGGAAGGTGCTGGGGATCGAGGTGGTGGGGTCGGTTGTGGTGGGTGGAAGGGGATTGTGGCGAAAAGTAGGACCGAGCCGCTGTTAAGAACGGGGAGCAAATGGCAAGCCGAATACCTGGTCTCGGGTACGTAAGCCCTGGAAAACTCGCCTCGGGACCGCAGGTGCGGACACCACCACTGCCCTCCTCTCGCGACTCTTCTCGTCTTGCCGAGATCTAGCTTTTCCCCCGATGAGATAGTTTCAAGAACTGTCATGAAAGCCTGGGCAACACCAAGTGCAGTCTCTCTAAGACCGACATCCATCGCCCGCTAGCCATTGCCGCCAAACACTTAATTCGTAATCAACAACTCACCGCCTCAAATCCGGTCATGAGCGCTAATGCATTCTCTTCTTCATTAGCTCTAAGAACTCTAGCTACGGACTGGATTGCCCTTAAAGACCGCTGAGGGTCTCCACAGCGTCTAGTTGGCATGAAACCTGTTATAACAAGCCTAGCAGCGGCTGGGGCGGTCGACAGGGAGTCTCGAAACGAGCATTGACCGCACCTACGGCGGGCCGATCTGCAACCGTTAGTCATCTTGATCCCGTATACTCAGCTGTATGAGAGTCCGTTGCTCCAAGATCTGTGCTTTGACCTTAGCCCTGGCCATGGTGCCGGGCGCTGCTGAGATCGTCGAGAGCGCTGTTCACATTATGACCGAGGGCCACCTGGCACATGCGGCTCCCGAGGGAGACCACCACGAGCCCGCCGGCCCCGAGCACGGCTGCACGCCGACGTTCCATCTCTGCGGCTGCCACACGAGCCTGTCCTTTCTCCGCCCACAGGTTGCTCCCAGAGTGACTCTTCACGCGTCCCTGAATCGGGAAGCGTCCAAGTCCGTCGCGCCGCCGTCGGGCTTCTTGCCTTCGATCGACCATCCTCCTCGAGCCTGACAGCAAGCCTTGCGGTAGCCAGGAGCAGTGCGTCTTTACGCACCGGCCGCTCCGTCTCCGCAGGTTCCCTAACTCCGACTGTCGTGGCGGGCCGACACAGGCCCGCTGACCGCTTGCTGGCGACTCAGCTCAGCAGGCCCACGGATTTGATCCCGAGCGATCTGCTGATCGGCTCGGGCACGCTGTCATGACCAGAACGAGGAATTGTGATGTTTCGATGCGAGAATTGCCGGTTCAGCCGGCTTATACCCCTGCACGTCGGAGTCCTTGTGGGCGGCCTGTTGATGCCCCTCGGAGCTGCGGCGCAGGCTGTACCCGAATGGACGCTGTCCAAGGCGTTGGAGATCGCCTTTGAGAACAGTCCGGTGTTGCGCGGCAGGCAGGCCGAGCAACAGGAGGTCGCCAGCCGCGTCGTCGGCGCTAGGACCTATCCCTACAACCCCGAGGTTTCGCTTGAGTTTGCCGATCGGAGCAGCCCTGCCGGCTCGGCGACCGACCGTGGCCTGAGCATCTCCCAAGAGTTCGAGCTGGCCGGCCAGCGAAGTAGACGCATTGCGGTCGCCGATCAAGAGCTAGCAGCCGCAGAAGCGGTTCTGGCCCGCCAAGGACAGCTCTTGGCCTTCCACGTGGAGTCGGCCTTCGCGGAGGCCGTGATGGCACGCGAGCTGTTGGGCGTGGCAACGACTGATGCCGACCTGTCACGAGAGGTTCTTGCGTTCTCACAGCGCCGTCTAGAACGGGGCGCAGCGACCCAGATCGAGGTCAATCTCGCCCAGGCGAGCGCAGGGCGGGCCGAGAGATCCCTCCGCAGGGCTCAGGCGGACTATGCGTCCGCGCGGAGCCGACTGGCCGAGATCGTGGGGACAAGACCCCAGGCACCCCCCGAGCCGGTCGGGGACCTACTTGTCCCCGAAGCGGAGCCCCTTCCCCTAGAAGACTTGCTGGCTTTGGCCTTCGAGCGTCGCGGTGACCTCCTCGCTGCCGGGCAGCGGGAGCAGGCCGCCGAGGCGGCGATCCGCCTCGCCACGGCTGAGGGCAAGCCGAACCTCGTCGTCGGAGGCTTCTTCGAGCAGGAGGAGGAGACGGACGACATCGTCGGCGTCGCGATCACCCTCTCGGTACCTCTGTTCAACCGCAATCAGGGCCGTATCGCTGAAAGCCGTGCAACGCGCGAGCGCTCACGATACGACCGGGCCGCGCTGCGTTTGGCCGTCGAGCAAGAAGTGGTCGCAGCGTTCAACAGCCTGCAGGCGGCCGGCGCGGCGGCCGAGCACCTGCGCGACCAAGTGCTCGGGACGCTGGACGAGAACGTCGAGCTGCTCCAGCGCTCCTTCGAGGCTGGCCGTATCGGTGCGACGGAGGTCGTGACGCTTCGCCGAGAGTTCGTCGCCAGCCGCCGCGAGTACATCGAGGCGCTGGCCGACGCCTGGCTCGCGCGGATCGAGCTCAATCTGGCCATCGGCCGTCTCTCTCCGCCTCAACACTCTCTCGAGAAGGAGCCGTCATGAACCGCCTTGCATATTGCAGCCTCATCGTTCTGATCCTCGTTTTTACCTGTCTTCTAGGCGCATGTTCCAAGGGCGAATCCAGTTCCAGGAACGGCGATACTGAGCCGGCACGTACGTCACAGGAGGATCGAGAGCACGGCGAGGACAACCACGAAGAGCACACGGATGCCGATGAGCACGATGATCACGAAGAGGGCATCGTCGAGCTGACACCGGAGGCGGCTTCGAGGGCCAAAATCCGCACCGCGCCGGTCGAGCAGCGGATTCTCTCGGCAGAGCTGTCGACCACCGGTCAGGTCGACTTCGATCAGACCCGCCTGGCCCACGTTAGCCCGCGAATCTCTGGACGCGTGCATCGCGTTCATGCAGTGCTCGGCCAGGAGATTAGCGCTGGGCAAGCGTTGGCCGAGATCGATTCCATTGAGCTGGGACAAGCCAAGGCCGCTTTCCTTCAGGCCAAGGCGAGAGAGGAGCTGGCGCGCAAGAGCTTCGATCGAGCTCAGAGCCTGCTCACGGATCGCATCGCCTCTGAGCAAGAAGTGCTCGAAGCGGAAGCGAGCCTCCGGGAGGCCACGGCTGCTCTTCAGACCACTGAGGAGACCCTGCACCTCTATGGCCTGAGCCAGTCGCAGATCGATGCCTTGACCTACGAGAACCGAAAAGCCGCGATCTATCCTCTGAGGGCGCCCTTCGCCGGTACTGTGGTCGAGCGGCATGTCACCCTCGGCGAGCTGGTGACGCCGGAGCGCAACCTCTTCACGCTCGCTGACCTCAGCCGCGTGTGGATCTGGATCGACGTCTACCAGCGAGACCTCGGCGGCGTGCATCTCGAAGACGAGGCCCGCGCACGGGTTGACGCCTTCCCCGGTGAGGTTTTCGCGGGCACGGTCTCCTATCTGAGCGCACAGGTCGATAGCGACACGCGCACGGTACGTGCCCGCCTCGACGTGGACAATCCCGACGGCAAGCTCCGCCCGGGCATGTTCGTCGAGGTCGAGCTGCTCGATCCCCATGCGCAGCAAGGTGACGTCACCCAGAGCCCGAGACTGGTCGTGCCCGACAGCGCAGTGGTACGCGATGGCGAAGAGTTCCTGGTCTTCGTCGCCGCCGGAGAACGACGCTACGAGCGGCGCGATGTTCAGACCGGCCAGAAGTCCGGTGGCTTCGTCGAGATCTTGGAGGGTCTCGAGCTCGGCCAATCCGTGGTCGTCGAAGGCGCCTTCCTTCTTAAATCTGCAGCGTCCAAGGAATCCTTGGGCGGCGGCCATGACCACTGAGGAGTCGAGATCATGATTAACAAGCTCGTCGACTTCTCCCTCGACAACCGTTTCCTGGTGCTGGTGCTGTGGCTGCTGGTCGTGGCCTTGGGCATCAACGCGCTGGCCAAGCTGCCCATCGATGCCGTACCGGACGTGACCAACGTCCAGGTGCAGATTCTCACCAACAGCCCTGGTTTGGCGCCGGAAGAGGTGGAGCAATTCATCTCCTTCCCGGTCGAGACCGCCATGAGCGGGCTGCCGAAGACCGAAGAGATCCGCTCGGTTTCGAAGTTCGGCCTGTCTGTCGTGACTGTGGTCTTCGAGGAAGGCACCGACATCTACTGGGCGCGCCAACTGGTCGGCGAGCGGCTGACCGCCGCCCGGGAGCAGATTCCCGAAGGTTACGGCGAGCCCGAGATGGGGCCGATTTCCACCGGTTTGGGCGAGATCTACCAATTCGAGGTGCGCGGCGAGCCCATGTGCGCCGCGGGAGCGCCCGACACCGAAAACTGCTACACGCCGATGGAGCTGCGCACGATCCTCGACTGGTACATCAATGTCCAACTACGATCGGTTCCGGGCATCGTCGAGGTCAATTCGTTCGGCGGCGAGCTGAAGACGTATCAGGTGACGCTCGAGCCGGATCGATTGGTGTCCTATGGCCTGTCGGTCGGTGATGTTTTCGCGGCCGTCGAGGCCAACAACCGCAACGTCGGTGGCGGCTACATCGCCCGCGGCGGCGAGCAGTATCTGATCCGGGGCGAGGGCTTGGTCGAGACGCTGGAAGACCTGGAGTCCGTGGTTTTGGCCCACGACGAGAGCGGCACGCCGGTCTACGTGCGCGATGTCGGCCGTGCCGAGCTGGCGCCGATGATCCGCCAGGGCGCGGTGACCCGCGACGGTCGTGGCGAGGCGGTGGTCGGGATCGTCATGATGCTAATTGGCGAGAACTCGCGGGTCGTCGTCGATCAGGTGAAAGAAAAGATTACCCAGGTCGAGAAGACCCTTCCGCCCGGGGTTACCATCGACACCTTCTACGACCGCACCGAGCTGGTGCGGCGCACCATCAAGACGGTCGCCAAGAACCTCACAGAGGGCGGTCTACTCGTGATCGTGGTCTTGCTGCTCCTGCTCGGTAGCCTGCGGGGTGGATTGATCGTCTCCTCGGCGATTCCGCTGTCCATGCTGGCGGCCTTCATCGCCATGCGCTACGTCGGGATCTCGGGCAACTTGATGAGCCTTGGCGCCATCGACTTCGGCCTCATCGTCGATGGTTCGGTGGTGATGATCGAGAATATTATCCGGGTGCTCCACCAGCGGCGCCAGGACGATCAGGTGCCACACCTCGAGAAGGTCCGTCAGGCCGCGCACCAGGTAGCCAGACCGGTGGTCTTCGCTGTGGGCATCATCATGATCGTCTACCTGCCGATCCTGGCGCTGCGCGGGATCGAGGGCAAGATGTTCCGACCGATGGCCATGACCGTGGTCTTTGCCCTGGCGGCATCTCTGGTCTGCGCGTTGACGTTGATGCCCGTCCTGGCGAGCCTCTTCTTGAAGAGGGTCTCGGAGAGGGAGCCCTTTCTCTTCCGCTTCGCCAAGAAGCTCTACGTTCCGATGCTCGACCGCTCGATGCGGCACAAGGGGATCACCGTCGGCGTGGCTGTCGCACTTTTTCTCGCAAGCCTGGGGATCGCGCCGTTTCTGGGCGCCGAGTTCATTCCGCGCCTCGACGAGGGGGCGATCGCCATGCAGATCTGGCGCCTTCCTTCGATCTCGCTCGAGCAATCGAATGAGATCTCGACCGTCGCCGAGAGTGTCTTGAAGGACAAGTTTCCCGAGATCGACACCGTCATCTCGCGGACCGGGCGGGCGGAGATCGCCACCGATCCCATGGGAGTCGAGATCAGCGATACGTACTTGATGCTGGCGCCACGGGAGACCTGGCGCTTCGACAGCAAGGAGGCGCTGATCGAGGCGATTGACGAGGCCATGCAGGAAAACGTCACCGGTGCCATCTTCAGCTACTCCCAGCCGATCGAGCTGCGGGTCTCGGAGCTCATCTCGGGCGTCCGCTCGGACATCGCCGTCCACATCTACGGCGACGACCTGGCCGTGTTGAAACAGAAAGCCGACGAGGTCGCTCGGGTGCTCCAGGAGATCCCCGGCGCCGCCGACGTCAAGGCGGAACAGACGGTCGGTTTGCCGATGCTGCGAGTCCGCATCGACCGTCAGGCGATCGCGCGCTACGGCATCAACGCCGCGGACGTGCTCGACGTGATCGAGACCATTGGCGGCAAGGATCTGGGCGTGGTGCTGGAAGGCCAGAAGCGCTTTACCCTCCAGGCCCGTTTCGGCGACGAGGTCCTGGCCGATCTCGACCGTCTCCGTGACTTGCGTGTCTCGGCACCCGCCGAGAGGGGAGCTTCGCCACGGCTGATTCCTCTAGCACAGCTCGCCGACATCACGATCGAGGACGGCCCGGCGCAGATCAGCCGTGATCGCATCAGCAGGCGGATCAACATCGAGGCCAACGTCCGCGGGCGGGATCTCGCTTCGTTCGTGGCCGACGCGCAGGAGGCCGTGGACCGCGAGGTCGAGATGCCGCCCGGTTGGACGGTGGAATGGGGTGGTCAATTCGAGAACCTCGAGGAGGCTTCGGCACGCCTCGTGCTGCTCGTCCCCCTGGCTCTTCTCCTGATCTTCGTGCTGCTTTACTCGACCTTCGGGTCGGCTCGGCTGGCGACGTTGATCTTCTTCAACGTCCCGCTGGCGATCACCGGCGGGTTGGTGGCGCTCTTGCTCCGCGGCTATCCGTTCTCGATCTCCGCCGGCGTGGGCTTCATTGCCCTCTTCGGCATCGCGGTCTTGAACGGCGTGGTGCTGGTTTCCTACATCGTGGAGAAGCGCGAGCACGGGCAGGGTGCGGAAGAGGCAGCCCGTGAAGGCGCCTTGACCCGACTGCGGCCCGTTCTCATGACCGCGATGGTGGCGTCCTTCGGTTTCATCCCCATGGCGCTGGCGACCAGCGCCGGTGCCGAGGTGCAACGGCCGCTTGCCACCGTGGTGATCGGAGGCTTGGTGACCTCCACGCTACTGACCCTTCTCGTACTGCCAGCTATCTACGGCTGGTTTGCTGAAAGGTGAGCTGGCACCACAGCTAAAGCCCTTCCGCAATAGCGGGAGGGCTCCATGGCTCAACGGCCGAGGGCTAGGGATCTCCTGGGCCCTACGCTCCCGCGCGGGCAACTGCGAACCGGGTTGACTTTCGTAGTTCATTTCGACATTCTCATGATCGTTATGGGTGAACCTGCCATCAAGGACCCTGTTCCAGACGGTGCCTGCGAGGTTCTGCTTTTCGACGAAGAGCTCGTCAAGCGAGCCAGGGAGCGGATTCTGTCGGACGAGCAGGCTCAGGAGATCGCCGAGCAGTTCAAGATGCTCGCACACCCAACCCGAGTACAGATTCTTCGGGCACTCGCCGATCAGGAACTCTGCGTCTGTGATCTCGCACAGGTCCTTGATCTGTCGGTCTCGGCTACTTCCTACCAGCTTCAGCTGATGCGGCGACTCAAGCTAGTGCGATACCGTCGCACCGGAAAATTTGCCTACTACCGAGTTTCAAGCGAGTTTGTCTCGGCAATGCTGAAGGATGGTCTATTTCATCTCGGTCAGTGCGAGAGGACCTCCCCATGAATCGGCGTCTCACAGGAGCGATGCTGATCCTAGCCTTGCTGCTCTCGGCGACGCCTTGGGAGGTTGTGGAAGCTTCTCCTTTGGCACCAGCGCCGAGTGCTGAGCTTCACAATTCGGAACGGACTCCGCCAGGGGCCGAGTCCTGCTGTGTCTGTCTGTGTTTCTTCACCTCCAGCCCTCCTCTTCCCGCCCCTTCGTTGTCTCGTGGAGCGATAGCGCTGCTCATTGCCTCTTCGGGACCATCCTTTCCGACGGAGATATCTGTCGCCTCCCCGCCTCCGCGACTCGTTTTTCACCCTCCCCGCAGGGTCTGATTCCGACCCTTCGTCCTCTAAACACAAAGAAGACAAGTCGGGCCTGATCGGCCTGAGTCGCTCAAAGACTTCGCCCGAGCCACAGCAGGCCGGGCCGGAAGGGATCGCACCCGGTCCCGGTGAGGAGAGAATTTGAATATGCATCAACACACCCGTTGGATCGTCCTTGCGACGGTCCTCACCTTTGCAACGGTCCTCGTGACTCCGCTTGCAGCAGGAGAGAGTCCAAGCTTAACGCTCGAAGAGGCTCTTGAGATGGCACACGCCCGGAGCCCTGCCCTGGAAGCATCCCGGCAACTTCCGGAGGAGGCTCGCGGCGAGCTGATTGCCGCGCGCCTCCTCTTACAAAACAACCCCGAGCTCAAAGTAGCCAGCGGTCCACGAAGCGCTAGCCGACTGGAGTCGGGCACTACTGATGTCGAAGTCGAAGTCGAGCAACTGTTCGAGATCGGCGGCCAACGTGGGCACCGCATCGCACGCGCGGACGCCGAAGTATCGGCGGCCGAGATTGGCGTGGATGAGGCCCAGCGCCTGCTTGATCTTGAGGTGACTGAGGTCTTCTACGAAGCCCTGGCGGCCCGGGAGCAGGCTCGCCTCCTGGAGGAGGGCGAGCGCCTCACTGCAGCCCTGGAAACGGTGGCCATGCGTCGCCTGGAAGCCGGTGAGGGCACCGCTCTCGAATTCAACACAGCACGGATTCGCCGCGCCGAAGCTGCCCGCCGGTTGACCGCAGCGAAGGCCGCATGGCAGGCGGTCGGCATCCGACTCGCCGAGTTGATCGGACTTTCTCCCGCTCAGGCGCCCAAACCCGTCGGCGCGCTGCCGGCAGAAAGTCCGCTGGCATCGGAGAGGGAGTTGCTCGCCCGAGGGCTCGAGACGCGCCCTGATCTCCGTGCCGCCGAGATGAACTTGGCGGCGGCTCAGGCTGCGGTGGAGTTGGCAGATGCCGAGGCTGTCCCCGATGTCGGATTCGGGATCTCAGCGGCCCGCGAGGAGGGGCAGGACGTGTTCCTGGCCAGCGTTCGAATTCCGCTGCCATTTATCAACCGCAACCAGGGGAAGCGTCAGCAGACCCGAGCTGCACTGCTGCGCCGTGAAGCCGAAGTAGTGCAGCGGCGCCTCGCCGTCGAGGCAGACATTCGCCGCGCTTGGCAGATTTACGAGGCGGCCCTTGCGGCGCACCGGATCTACGACGCCGAGATCATCAACGCCCAGACCGAAAGCCTGGCGCTGCTAGAGCAATCCTTCGCCGCTGGCGAGGTCGGCCATGCCGATGTCGTGGTGGTGCAACGGGAGGTGCTCGATGGCCGTCTCGGCCGTCTCGACGCTCAGCTTTCGCTGGCCCAGACGACAGCACGCCTACTTGCTGCCGCCCATCTTCCACAGACTCTGTCCACACCGGAGGTGACCGATGAATGATTCGAAACGATGGGCAGCACTTCTGCTCATGCTCTTCGTGGCCGGCTCTATGTTGCCTTCCTGTTCCCACGAGATTCCCGAAGAGACCGGGGAAGATGAGCAGGAAGAGGGCGGAGAACAGATCCCGGATGGGGTCGAGCTATCTGAGGAGGCAAATGCTGCGCTGGGGCTCGTGTTCGGCACGGTGGAGCGGCGCAGCCTCGATCCGTTGATCGAGGTGCCTGCCGAGCTAATGCCGGTTCCCGACCGGCAAGCAACTGTTGGCCCGCGGGTCGCCGGTCGAGTCGTCCAGGTGAGGGTCAATGTCGGCGATCGCGTCAGGCGTGGATCACCTCTCCTGGTCCTCGAAAGCGCCGACGTGGGCGAGGCCCGAGCTGATTTTGTCGCTGATCAGGCCAAGGCTGAAGTGGCGCTACGTGCCGCAGAGCGAGCCCGTGGTCTGCTGGAGTCCCGGGTAACCTCCGAGCGTGCGGTCGAGGAGGCTGAAGGGAATCTCCGCCAAGCCCAGGCCGATCTTGAAGCGGCGCGTACCCGGCTTCTTTCCTACGGTGCTGACCCCAACCACCCTCACCGGGAGCAGCCCGGGCAAGTGGTTCTTACCAGTCCGATCGGCGGCACAGTAGTGGAACGTACCGTCCATGTAGGGCAGTGGGTTGAACCGGGGGATTCCGTACTCGGGATCATCGACCTCACCGAGCTCTGGCTCGCGGGCTCCGTCTACGAAGGCGACTTGCAGCAAGTACAGGAAGGGCAGCACGTGGTCGTCGAGATCCGAGCCCTTCCCGAAGAGCGCTTCCAGGGTGAAGTGGCCTACCTCGCGGATCGGCTGGACCCAGAGAGCCGCACTGCCGCGCTCCGGGTCGTCATGCCGAATGCCGATCATCGGCTAAGGCCGGGAATGTTTGCAACCGCCCAATTAGCTCCAGCAGCAACCGAGGCCCGGCAGGTGGTCGCCGTCCCGGCGTCAGCGCTGCAAGACATCGAAGGTCGCCCTTTCGTTTTCATTCCTGATGGAGAGACCTCGTTTCTGGTGCGGTGGGTCCAGGTCGGTGCCAGCGGAGGGGAATGGACCGAAATCATCGATGGCCTCGTTCCCGGCGAGCGGTTGGTCACCCGTGGTGGCCTCCTTCTGAAAGCGCAGCTTCTCCGGTCAACCCTCGGGGAGGATGAGTGATGGCTGCGAAGATTGTTGATTGGGCTTTGCGCAACCGTGCCCTGGTGCTGGTGTTGACTCTCCTGCTGGTCGTGACCGGGGTTACTCATATGCTCCGCCTCCCCATCGATGCGGTCCCCGATGTCACCAACGTTCAGGTGCAGGTGCTGACCCAAGCGCCGGCTCTGGCGCCGCTCGAGGTAGAGCGGCTCATCACCTTCCCCGTCGAGTCTGCGATGGCCGGTCTGCCGGATATCGAAGAGGTGCGATCGATCTCGAAATTCGGATTGTCGGCCGTGACCATCGTCTTCGAGGAGGGCACCGACATCTATCGGGCCCGTCAGCTGGTCCAGGAGCGACTTTCCGAGGCCCGCGAGGCCATCCCCGAAGACTACGGCAGTCCTGAAATGGGGCCGATCGCGACCGGCCTGGGAGAGATCTACCAGTTCGAGGTCCGGGGCGAGCCTGCGTGCCCTCCCGGGGAGGACACGCCCGACTGTTACTCCCCTATGGAGCTGCGCACTATCCTGGATTGGTTCGTCGCCTATCAGCTCAAGAGCGTGCCGGGCGTCGTGGAAGTCAACACCTTCGGGGGTGAGCTCAAGACCTACGAAATCGCGCCCGATCCCGACGCCCTGCGTTCCCATGGGCTCCCGCTAGCCGACCTCTTCGAGACCCTGGAGGGCAGTAACCGCAACGTCGGAGGCGCCTACCTCGTCCGCGATCAGGAACAGGTCGTCATCCGCGGAGCGGGACGCTTGGAAAGCCTCGACGACATCGCCAACGCGGTGCTCACAACCAGCGCAAGCGGTGTGCCCCTTCGAGTGCGAGATGTCGCTGCGGTCCGCCTGGCTCCGATGGTGCGCCAGGGAGTCGTGACACGGGACGGTCGCGGTGAAGCTGTTCTCGGCATCGTGATGATGCTCATGGGTGAGAATTCGCGGGAGGTCGTCGGCCGGGTCAAGGCCAAGGTGGCGACGCTGGAGAAGAGCTTGCCACCAGGCGTCACAATCGAGACCTTCTACGACCGCACCGATCTGATTCGCCGCACCATTCGGACGGTCGAAACAAACCTCCTCGAAGGCGGGTTGCTGGTGGTGGCAGTGCTCTTTCTCATGCTGGGAAGCCTTCGCGGTGGGCTGGTCGTCGCCGTGGCCATCCCCCTCTCGATGCTCTTTGCCTTCATCGGCATGGTGCGGGCGGGCATCTCGGGCAATCTGATGAGCCTGGGTGCCATTGACTTCGGTCTCATCGTAGACGGCTCGGTCGTGATGGTCGAGAACATCTTCCGGATGATGGGCGGACAGCGTGCCAAGGCCGAGAGCATGCTCGAAACGGTCCGCCGCTCTTCGCGAGAAGTCGCGCGGCCGGTAGCCTTCGCGGTGGGTGTCATCATGATCGTCTACCTCCCGATCCTTACCTTGACCGGCGTGGAAGGAAAGATGTTCCGCCCGATGGCATTGACGGTGCTCCTCGCCCTCGGCGGCTCACTGATCCTGGCTTTGACGCTGGTGCCGGTGTTGGCCTCTCTGGTTCTCCGCAAGGGGAAGGTCCATCGGGAAACCTGGCTCGTGCGATTTTTGCGGCGCGCTTACGAGCCGGCTCTCGACTTCTCCCTCAAGCGGCGGTTCGTCACGATCATGGCTGCCGCGGTCTTATTTGTTGCCGGCCTGGGGCTGTCCACAACCATGGGCGCGGAGTTCATTCCCCGCCTCGACGAAGGGGCGATCGCAATCGGGATGTGGCGACTTCCCTCGGTGTCCGTGGAAGAGGCGGCTCGCCAAACGACCCTTGTCGAGCAAACTATCTTGCGGGAGTTCCCTGACGAGGTCGAGACCGTCGTCTCCAAGACGGGGCGGCCCGAGATCGCTATCGACCCGATGGGCATGGAGATGAGCGATGTGTTCGTGATGCTGACACCCAAGGAGCGCTGGCGCTACCGGAAGAAGGAGGACCTGGTCGAGGCGATGGAAGACACCCTTACCCGGTCGGTGCCGGGGGCGGCGTTCGGTTTTTCCCAGCCGATCGAGTTGCGGGTGAGCGAGCTCATCGCCGGCGTGCGCTCAGACGTAGCGATCCAGGTCTACGGTGAGGATCTTGATGTGCTGCGGCGCTTGGGTGAGCAGATCGCGCAGGTAGTGGCCGAGATTCCCGGCGCCGACGACGTGAAGGTCGAACAGGTCTCGGGACTGCCCGTGTTGACGGCGCACGTCGACCGTCAGGCTGCGGGTCGCTACGGGGTGAAAGCAGATGACGTTCTCGCGGCTGTAGAGGCACTGGGCGGAAGGCAGGTCGGAATCGTGCTCGAAGGAGAGAGACGGTTCGCCCTGCGAGTGCGCTTTCCCCCAGAAGTCCGTAACGATGAGGCGGCGATCCGGCGTGTGCCCGTGGCCGCAGGTGGCGGCGGACGCTTGTTGCCGCTGGGTGAGCTGGTCACCTTCACTACGCGAGGCGAAGCAGCCCAGGTTAGCCGGGAGCGTATTCAGCGGCGTATCAGCGTCGAAACGAACATCCGGGGGCGCGACATCGCGTCAGCAGTCGCTGAGGCACGAGAGGCCATCGGCCGGGAGTTGGAGTTGCCTCCGGGCTATGTCCTCGAGTGGGGCGGTCAGTTCGAGAATCTGGAACGGGCCTCGGGTCGTCTGGGAATTGTCGTCCCCATGTCGCTGCTCCTGATCTTCGTGCTCCTCTACGGCGCATTTGGCGCCGCACGGCCAGCCCTGCTCATCTTTCTCAACGTACCTTTCGCAGCGGTCGGTGGCGTTCTCGCTCTGGCAGCCCGGGGGATGCCTTTTTCGATCTCTGCCGGGGTTGGATTCATTGCGCTTTTTGGAGTGGCGGTACTGAACGGCGTCGTGCTCGTGTCGTACGTCCGAAAGCTTCGCCGTGAGCAAGGGTTGGCGCCCATAGTAGCTGCCCGCGAAGCGGCCTTGGTCCGAATGCGTCCAGTGCTCATGACGGCGATGGTGGCGGCGTTAGGCTTTGTTCCCATGGCCTTGGCCACCGGTGCAGGTGCTGAGGTACAGCGACCCCTGGCCACGGTGGTGATCGGTGGCCTGGCGACCGCCACTCTCTTGACGCTGTTTGTCCTACCCGCTGTCTACGCCTGGTTCGAGCCTGAAGGTTCTGAGGTGGAGGAGGCTACGACATGAGCCTTACAGACCATCGCGATCCCGTTTCGTTCCGAATCCATGGCATGGACTGCGCCGAGGAGGTGGCAGTCCTGAAGCAAGCGCTCGGCCCACTGGTCGGAGATGAAGAACGCCTCTCGTTCGATGTCCTGCGCGGCAAGCTGACGGTGAGGGCCGAGGGCGTCGCCCCGACGGCGATCCGTGATGCGGTCGCCGGCACGGGCATGAAGGCCGAAGCGTGGAATCACGCTGACCCGGCGAGCGGAGGAACCGATCACCGTCGGCGGCTGCAGAGCCTGTTGACCGCGGCGAGCGGACTCTTCACCGTCATCGGATTCGGCGTCCATGCTTGGCTCGCGGGCGGGCTCGGCCATGCCTTGGGCAGCGAAGGCATGGGCATGGCGGAAGGCGTCCCTCTGGCGGCACGGGTGATCTACCTCCTGGCGATCGTGACCGGTGCCTGGTTCATCGCTCCCAAGGCCTGGTTCGCGCTGCGCGGTCTGCGGCCAGACATGAATCTCCTGATGACGGTCGCCGTCTCCGGTGCTGTCGGCATCGGCGAATGGTTCGAGGCGGCTACCGTGGCGTTCCTCTTCGCGATCTCCAACGCGCTCGAAAGCTGGAGTGTTGGCCGGGCGCGGCGGGCGGTCGAGGCACTGATGGATCTCTCACCGACCATGGCGAGAATCCAGGATGAGGATGGCGGCGAGCGGGAGGTTCCGGCGGAGGACGTCGAGGTCGGGACGCAGTTCGTCGTCCGTCCCGGCGAGAAAGTGCCCCTCGATGGCACCGTCGTCGCCGGTAGGAGCGAGGTGAACCAGGCGCCGATCACCGGTGAAAGTGTTCCCGTAGCGAAGGAGATGGGCGACCCGGTACTCGCAGGAACGATCAACGGCAGCGGTGCTCTCGAAGCTCGCTCGACCCGGCCGGCCAGCGAGACGACCCTGGCGAAAATGATCCGCCTGGTCGAGGAAGCGCGGTCTCGCCGGGCGCCGAGCGAACAGTGGGTCGAGCGATTCGCGCGCGTTTACACGCCCGCAGTGATGGCCTTGGCGCTGCTCGTCGCGGTGCTGCCACCTCTGCTGGCGGGGCTGTCTTGGGAAACGTGGTTTTACCGTGCACTAGTGCTGCTGGTCATCGCCTGTCCCTGCGCGCTGGTCATCTCGACACCGGTCAGCATCGTAGCCGCGCTCGCCGCGGCCGCCCGAAACGGCGTGCTGATCAAGGGCGGCGCCTATGTCGAGGCGCCGGCACGGATCGAGGCCATCGCCTTCGACAAGACCGGTACCTTGACCCGCGGTGAGCCGGAAGTCGTCGAGGTCGTTCCGCTCGGAGACCATAGCGTCCCGGAGCTGCTCGAGCGTGCGGCGGCCCTCGAAGCGCGCAGCGAGCACCCGCTGGCCCAGGCGGTTCTGCGCTACGCGAAGGAGCGCGGTGTCGAGGTCCGGCCAGCGGCCGATGTCGAGTCTATTCCTGGCAAGGGTGTTTCCGGTCGGTATGCGGGAGAGCTGTTCTGGCTCGGCTCGCACCGCTATCTCGAGGAGCGCGGCCAGGAGACGCTCGCGGTCCACGATCAGCTCGAAACGATGTCGAGCGCTGGGCGGACGGTGGTCGTGGTCGGCAACGACGAGCATGTTTGCGGTCTCATCGCGATCTCCGACGGTCTGCGCGCGGAAGCCCCCGAAGCACTCCACGAGCTGCGTGGCCTGGGCATCGGGCGCCAGGTGATGCTCACCGGCGACAACGAGGGAACCGCGCGCGCGATCGCTCGTGAGCTGGGCCTCGACGAGGTGCGCGCGGAGCTCTTGCCGGCAGATAAGGTCGAGGCGGTGGAGCACCTGGTGGCGAACGGGGGTGATGTGGCAATGGTCGGTGACGGCGTCAACGACGCCCCGGCCATGGCGCGTGCGACCCTCGGTATCGCCATGGGCTCGGCGGGCACCGACGCCGCCATCGAATCCGCCGACATCGCCCTGATGTCAGACGACCTGCGCAAGCTGCCGTGGCTCGTCCGGCACTCTCGGCGAACATTGCGAGTTGTTCGCCAGAACATCGTCTTCGCCCTGGGCGTCAAGGTGGCGGTCTTCGCCCTGGCCAGTCTCGGGATGGCGACGCTATGGATGGCCATCGCAGCGGATATGGGTGCGTCCCTCCTGGTGATCGCCAACGGGTTGCGGCTGCTGCGGAGCACCTGATTCACCTGGCTATCGCACAGCGCTTGTACCTGATCTACTTCGTCCACGAAGTCATTGCCCATTCCTCTCCAAATCGAGTGAGCCCCCCCGAAGGCGCAGAGAGTTGGCGATCACCGACACCGAGCTGAAGCTCATGGCCGCCGCCGCGAGCATCGGGCTGAGCAGGATACCGAAGACTGGATAGAGCACGCCGGCCGCCACCGGTACGCCCAGGGCGTTGTAGACGAAGGCGAAGAAGAGGTTCTGGCGGATGTTGGCCATCGTCGCGCGGCTCAGACGGCGGGCACGTACGATCCCGCGCAAGTCGCCTTTGACCAGGGTCACGCCGGCGCTCTCCATGGCCACGTCGGTGCCGGTGCCCATGGCGATGCCCACATCGGCGCGGGCTAGTGCCGGCGCGTCATTGATGCCGTCGCCGGCCATCGCCACCACGTGGCCCTCCGCTTGGAGCTTCTCGATGGCATCCTTCTTCTGCTCCGGAAGAACCTCGGCCACCACTTCGTCGATGCCCAGCTGGCGAGCGACCGCCTCCGCCGTGGTTCGGCTGTCGCCGGTCAGCATGGTGATGCGCAGCCCTTCCCTATGCAGGGCTTCGATCGCCTCCGGGGTGCTCTCCTTGATCGGATCGGCGACGCCCAAGAGGCCCGCGGCAACGCCGCGGAGCGCGGCGAACATCACGGTTTGGCCTTCTCCGCGCAGGGTTTCGGCGCGCTGCGCCAAGCTCCCGAGCTCGACCCCGACGTCGGCCATCATCGCTTTATTTCCGAGCGCCACGTCCACATCACCGACCCGGCCCTTCACTCCCTTGCCGGTCACCGACTCGAATGACGAGGCCTCGCCGACCTTGGCGCCTCGATCCTCCGCCCCGCGAACGATTGCTTCCGCGAGAGGATGCTCGCTCGCTCGTTCGAGCGTCGCCACCAGCTCGAGGAACTGCTCCTCGGTGAAGTCGTTCGCGGGCTCGACCGTCACCAGGCTCGGACGTCCTTCGGTCAGAGTGCCGGTCTTGTCGACGACCAGGGTATCGACCTGCCGCAACCGCTCGATCGCCTCGGCGTTCTTGAACAGGACCCCCACCTGCGCGCCCTTGCCGGTCGCCACCATGATCGACATCGGGGTCGCCAGGCCCAGGGCGCAGGGACAGGCGATGATCAAGACGGCGACGGCGTTGACGAGCGCGTAGGCCATGCGCGGATCGGGGCCGACGAGCCCCCACACGGCGAAAGTGAGCAGGGCGACGACGATGACGATGGGCACGAACCAGCCGGACACGCGGTCGGCCAGCTTCTGAATGGGCGCGCGGCTGCGCTGGGCCTCGGCCACCATGGTGACGATGCGCGAGAGCAGTGTCTCGGAACCGACCCTCTCAGCCTCCATGACGAAGGAACCCGTGCCGTTGACGGTGGCGCCGATCACCGCGTCGCCGACCGCTTTTTTGACCGGGATCGGCTCGCCGGTCACCATCGACTCGTCCACGGTGCTCGTCCCTTCGAGCACCGCGCCATCGACCGGTACTTTCTCACCCGGGCGCACGCGCAGACGATCACCGGCCTCGACGGCATCGAGCGGCACGTCTTCTTCCTCACCATCGGGCCGGATACGGCGGGCCGTCTTGGCCGCGAGCCCGAGCAGGGCCTTGATCGCCGCTCCGGTCTGGCTACGGGCGCGGAGCTCGAGCACCTGTCCGAGCAGAATCAGCGTGACGATGACCGCGGCGGCTTCGAAATAGACCGCGACCGTGCCGTGCTCGTCGCGGAACGAGTCGGGGAAGATCCCGGGCCAGAGGGCAGCGATCAGGCTGTAGACGTAGGCGACGCTGACCCCGAGGCCGATCAGCGTGAACATGTTGAGGCTGCGGTTGCGGACCGAGTGCCAGGCGCGCACGTAAAACGGCCAGGCCGACCAGAGACAGACCGGAGTCGCCAAGGCCAGCTCGATCAGCACGCGCCAGCGCGGCGGTACCAGCCTCGAGACAGGATCGCCCGGCAGCATGTGGCCCATGGCGAGCACGAGAATTGGCAGGGACAGCGCGGCGGCGAAGATGAAGCGCCGCGTCATATCGACGAGCTCCGGATTCTCTTCGTCCTCGAGGCTCACCGTGCGCGGTTCGAGCGCCATGCCGCAGATCGGGCAACTCCCCGGTTCGTCACGGACAATCTCCGGATGCATCGGGCAGGTGTACTCCGTCCGGGTTCCCAGACTGGGCGTCTCGGGCTCGAGAGCCATACCGCATTTCGGACAGCTTCCCGGCTCCTGCTCGCGGATCTCAGGATCCATCGGGCACACGTAAACGGTGTCCTGGCGATGGGCCGCCTCGGCAGACCTGGCCGCGTGCTCGGCAGAAGGCTCGAGAAAACGCCGCGGATCGGCCTCGAACTTGTCCCGGCAACCAGCCGAGCAGAAGACGAACCGCCGGCCACCCTCTTCGGCTTCGAAGTTGGCGTCGTCGGGATCCACCGTCATGCCGCACACAGGGTCCTTGGACGGCGATTCTCCGCTGTGGGGCGCCGTCGAGCAGCACGAATGGTCTGTCGCTCCTGGATCTGCCATCAACTGACCTCCTCGGGGAGGCTACGATCCATCGCAGCCAAGATCGGGCATGGTTCACTGTCCGCGCCCTGTGCGCAGGCATCGGCAAGGTCGGCGAGCGCGCCTCGCATGCGTGTCAGGTCGTCGATCCGGCGGTCGATCTCGACGATCTTGTCCTGGGCCCTCTCCCGCACCTGCTCGCGATTCTCCGCCGAATGATTGCGCAACAGGAGCAGCTCACGAATCTCGTCGAGGGTGAAGCCAAGGTCCTTCGCGCGGCGGATGAACCTCAATCTGTGAATAGCTTCGGGCGGGTACTGGCGATAACCCGGAGGCCGTCTTGGCGGATTGGGGATCAAACCTCGACGCTCGTAGTAGCGAACAGTCTCGATGCCGATATCCGCCTGCCGGGCGAGCTTGCCGATTGTGATTCCTTGCATCAATCACCTCCTGCGAGAGAGTCTAGACTCTGTACTTAACTACGGAGTCAAGGGTTTTCTGCGCCCGGCTCCGCGCCCGCTGAGGTGACTTGAATGGCTGTCATCATGCCGGCCTCGGCATGTTCGAGGATGTGGCAGTGCATCATCCATCGCCCCCAGTCGACCGGCACCATACCCACATCCAGAGTTTCCCGGCCGTAGAGAAGCACGGTGTCTCGAAAATGGGCCTCGTCCACAGGTTCGTCGTTGCGAGCGATCACCTTGAAGAACTGGCCGTGGACATGCATTGGATGCAGCCTCGCAGAGTCATTCTGGAAGCGGACTCGGACCCATCGGCCCTCGATCAGCTCTGTAACCTCATGTTGGCCCCAGGGGTGGCCGTTGATCGTCCACTGAATTCCGTGCGGGCCTCCACGGCGAGCATCGAGCCTGTAAGTGACGTCGACGGGTTGCTCCGATGCCAACGCCCAGGTCGGCACGTTCGGATTCGCGGGCAGCGCGAACTCCGGCGTCTCCACAGGCGTCCCTTCCACCCGCAGAGCCCCGAGCTGAAAAGGGCGTCGAGTCAACCGATCGACGATGTGAAAGACCTCCCCTGCAGCGTCTGGCGGGATGACCAGGTCCAAGTCGAGACGGTTGCCCGGCGCCAGGTCGAAGCCAGCCAGGGGAAACGGACGGCGCGCATACATCCCGTCGACCGCGATGACCTCGGGTGTGAGCGACCCGAAATCGGGTCTGTAGACACGCCCGTTCGAGGTATTAATCAGCCGCAGCCGGATTCTCTCGCCTGGGCGCACTTCCAGGCTGAAACCAGACTCTCCGTTGACCGTGACGACCTGGCCCCAGCGGCCGTCGTGGGCGAGGTCATGCCGCGTGACGAAGTTTGGATCGATGGCGCCATCACGCCCCAACCGCCAATCGTCCAACACCCAGACTTCGTCGCGACTATACGGTAGCGGTTCCGGATCTTCGACCACGAGGACGCCGTAGAGACCTCGTTCGACCTGCTCCGCGCCGCGAACGTGGGGATGAAACCAGAAGGTGCCGGCGTCCTTGGGCGTGAAGCGATACGTAAAGGTCCCGCCAGACGGAATCGGCTCTTGCGTGACACCCGGCACGCCGTCCATCGCGTTGGGGACACGGACACCGTGCCAGTGGATGGTGGTCGGCTGAGGCAGGTCATTCACCAGCCGGACCTCGATTTCCTGCCCGAGCTTCACCCGGAGAGTAGGTCCTGGCACCTGTGCATTGTAGGCCCATACGTCGAGCGTTTGACCGTCGAACTGGCGCACAGAGCTTGGGGCGGCACGAAGATGGAAGGTCCGTCTGCTGGACGAGATCGGTGCGCCAGTTGGATATGCAGCGGCGAGCTCCTTTTCCAATTCCAGGCGGACAGAATCGGTCGTCGGGTTTGGCGAGGCAGTGCGCCCGGCGGTGCCCGAGGCCTTCCAGACAAGAGCAGCCAGGAGCACCACGGCCAGAGTTGGCCCCCAAAGGCCCAACCTGAAGGTTCGATGGGGCTGCGAGGTGGTGGATCGCTTGCGGACGACAGTCATGGATCTTCTTTCTTTCTTGGCGGAGCGCTCGGTTTGTGAGTCGATTCGGCGGCTGGCCGGGCAATCGACGGCTGATCTCGGACCGACATCCGCTTCCGAGCGCCAGTTGCGGGAACGGGATAGGCCAGATAGCGGAGGAGATGCGCCTGGAAGTTGCGAAGATCCACCTCCGACTGCGGTGCTGTCTCGCCGCGCTGGCCGTCTTGGCGGTGGCTTCTCGGAAGACACCCGGAATGTAGCTCCGAAAGGTACCGGCGCACTGCTGATAGCAGGCGGGCGCAGCTGGAGGGATCCACGGAGATCTCCTCGTCGAGGAAGTCGAGGATTCGGCCGACCCGGATGATCAAGGCTCGCTCGGCTTCAACTGGCCGAAAGTAGTGCAGCACCGGATATTGACCGTGGGCATGGACGACTTCCAGAAGGTTCCTCACCGTCGGGCGAGCCCAATCGCCGAGCGCCGCCGGAGCAAGGCGTGGGGCCGTAGGCTCCAAGAAACCGGCCAGCTCCAGGGCGAGGATCTGCTCCTTGGCGACGTATTGGTAGACCGCCAAGAGATAAGTGGTCGCGACGGCGAAGAGCGCGAAGCCGCTCATCGCTTCAACCACCGTGAGCAATCGCAGGCTCGGCGAGGCCGGCACGATGTCGCCGATGCCGAGGGTCGAGGCGACGTAACCGCTGAAGTAGAAGACATCGAGCCAGGAGGTATCGCCAGCGGTCGTTGATAGCAAGGAGCCTCGATATGGAGAGTAGATGATCGTGAAGGAGAGAATGAGCCAGAGGCCCCAAGTGCCGACGCTGAAGACCGCTATCAAAGGACCGCAAAGCGCCAGGAATCGGTCCTTCGACGGTCCGCTGAGGCCGGCGCCGACCCACCGGAGAGCGCCCCAGAAGAGTCGATTGAGCCGCCGGTGCAGTGGGCCACCGTGGCCCTGCGGGTGAAATACCGTCAGCAGGAGGTCGGCGAAGAGGAGCACCAGGAGCATGATGCCGCCACCCGTCCACAGGCTATCGATCAAGTGATCCGAGCCTCCTCGGCGCGATGCAAGAAAATGTTGTAGAGCGGCACCCAAACGAGCGCGAAGTACCAACCGTAGGCGTAGGTCTCAACCAGCCCGAGCATGAAGGTGCCAGGGCTCAGCCATGTGAAACCGGGCAGAAAGCCCTGCCAATGCTCGTACATCGCGTACTTCGGTACGATCAGGTCGAATCCGACGCAGACCAAGAAGGTGATAGCGAGGAAGATGCTGGTGGCTTGGCCGACCGCCGAGATCGAGATTCGGTTGCGCATGGTGGTCTCCTTTCCGGCCTTCCACAAGGCCGTATCGTTGTATTTGCGTCGTTCTTCAGGGATAGGCATCAGGGTGGGAGAGAAAGCGTTTCCGGCAATCCTCCGAGCAGAATCGAATGACGCGAGACCCATGCTCGAGCAGCACTGCGCTCTTGGCTTCCACGCGCATGCCGCAAACCGGATCGGTGTCCTCGAGGCGGAAACTGCCCGTGGCGGCACCGATCCCAACTGCCGCCAGACCGTGGACCATACGAGCGCCACAGCCCCAGCGCGTCAGCACGTAGAAGACGAATGCAAAAACCAGCAGGGTAGCGATCAGCTCCATGTCTCACTCCTTGGTGGCGGTCGGCGAACTCTCTCGAGCCCGGCTCATGGTTTCTCCGGTACGTCCACGGCCCCCGAGATCCGAGGAATCCACCGCGGCGTGACCGCGGCATATCGAGTCCAAGAATCGCCGGTTTGACGAGCCGCGCGATTTCAGATTGACTCATGGGGGTTCCTCATCGTCTAGTGGATCGACGTCAGGACCCGCGTCGGATTCGGTGCGCCCGCTGCGCCCAGCCCGTGCCTCGGCCCAGCGAAACCGAAGCTCCGCGGCCGCGCAGTAAAGCACCGGCACCATCAGGATCGTGAACAGCGCGAGCAACATGCCGCCGAAGGAGGGAATCGCCATCGGCACCATGATGTCGGCACCGCGGCCGGTGGAAGTCAAGACCGGCAAGAGGGCGAGCATCGTGGCCGCCGAGGACATCAAGGTGGCTCGGATGCGCCCCTCACCGCCAGCCACGGTGGCCTCACGAATCTCGGCCACGGTGCGCGGTCGGCGTTCACGAAAGACCTGCTCGAGGTGGCTCGCCACCACCACGCCGTTGTCCGAGGCGATGCCGAAGAGCGCCAGGAATCCTACCCAGATGGCGACGCTCAGGTTGATCGACTGCATCTGGAAGAGCCCCCGCATGTCGGTGCTGAAGACCGAGAAGTCGAGGAACCACGGCTGGGCATAGAACCACAGCAACATAAATCCGCCGGACCACGCCACGGCGATCGTCGAGAAGACGATGAGGGTCGTCGACACCGACTTGAACTGGAAGTACAAGATGAAGAAGATGGCGATCAGCGCGATTGGCAGCACGATGGCGAGTCTCTTGGCCGAGCGGAGCTGGTTTTCGTAGCTGCCGGCGAAGGTGAAGCTGACGCCGGCCGGCAGCTCCAGCTCGCCGGATTCGATCTTCGCCGCCAGGTAGGCCTGGCATTGCTCGACCACGTCGACCTCGGCGAAGCCGGGTTTCATGTCGAAGACGACGTAGCCGACCAGGAAAGTGTCCTCGCTCTTGATGTTCTGAGGCCCACGCACGAACTCGACCGTGGCCAGCTGGCCCATCGGGATCTGCGCGCCGTCCGCCGCCGGCACCAGGATCTGCTCGAGGGACTCGATCTGGTCGCGCAGCTCCCTCAAGTAGCGCACCCGGACCGGGAAGCGCTCACGGCCCTCCACCGTCGTCGTCACGCCCTTGCCGCCGATCGCCACCTCGATGACGCTCTGTACCGCTCGCACATCCACACCATGACGGGCGATAGCTTTGCGGTCGATGTCGATCTCGAGATAGGGCTTGCCGATGATCCGGTCGGCGACCACGGCGCCCGCCTCCACCGATGGCACTTCCTTCAAGAAACGCTCGACCTGGAGGCCCACTTTCTCGATCACCTCGAGGCTCGGCCCCTTGACCTTGACCCCCATCGGAGCCCGCATGCCACTCTGCAGCATGACGATGCGCGCGTTGATCGGCTGCAGCTTCGGGGCCGACGTGACGCCGGGAATCTCGGCGGCGCTCACGATCTCAGTCCAGATGTCGCCAGGAGTGCGAATGTGATCGCGCCACTGGCGAAACGGCCGGCCATCGGAATCGCGGACCAGCTCGCCCGCCTCGTCTCGCAGGAAACCGCCTTGCTTCTCGTCGTAGGCGAAGCGGACTCTTCTACCGTCCTTGTCGGTCTTGTACTCCGGCAAATAGTTGATGATCGTCTCCAGCATGGCGATCGGTGCCGGATCGAGAGCGCTCTCGACGCGTCCGAGCTTGCCGGCCACCGACTTGATCTCGGGGATGGCCGCGACCGCACTGTTCTGCTTCTGCAGGACGTCGAGTGCCTCGCCGATCGAGGCGTGCGGCATGAGCGCGGGCATGTAGAGAAATGATCCCTCGTCGAGCGGTGGCATGAATTCCTCGCCGAGGCCCGGGAAGGCTTCGGCCACCGCGACCACCGGGCCTGATGTGCGCAGGCCGCCGGGAAGCCAGCCGAAGAAGCTGTCGAATCCGCGCCAGACCATCATGCCGAGCAGGAAGACGACCAGTGATGCCGCGAAGAAGATCGCCTTGTGCGCCAGGCACCAGCGAAGCAGCGTGGTGAAAGAGCGCTTGTAGAGCTCGATCAGGAGCAGGAGCACGCCGATCAGCGCCACGACGAAGATCAGATTGCGCGCGAAGCCGCGATCCACGCCCAGCGGCAGCCAGTGACGGGTCAGAAAGACGGCGACCACCAGGGCGGTCGCGAAATTGGTCACCAGCGGCAGGCGCCGGCGAATCTTCGCTGGAATCTCGTCGTGCCCGAGGCCGATCGCGGCGGCGCCGATCAGGATCACCCCCATCCACCAGGCGACGAGGAACGTCACGGCGACGCCGGCGGCCGCGAGAGCGCCGAGCAGCAGGCGACGAGTCGTGCCGCGCCGGACCCGCACCGTGAAGAGCAAGTGGGCGGCCGGCGGCAGCATCGCCAGGGCGACGATCAGCGAGGCGACCATGGCGAAGGTCTTGGTGAAGGCCAGGGGCTTGAACAGCTTGCCCTCCGCCGCCTGCATCGTGAACACCGGCAGGAAACTGATGACTGTCGTCAAGAGTGCGGTCAGCACCGCGCTGCCCACCTCGGTGGCCGCGCGGTAAACCACCTCGAGGGTATCGGCCTCCGGCCCGGCGTTCTCGAGGTGCTTCAAGATGTTCTCGCACAGGAAAATGCCCATCGTCACCATCGAACCGATGGCGATGGCGATGCCGGAGAGAGCGACCAGGTTGGCCTCGACGCCGAAGACTTTCATCGCGATGAAGGTCATCAGCACCGAGAGCGGCAGCATCGCCGAGATCAATATCGAGCTGCGCAGGTGCATGACCATCAGCAGGATGACGATCATGGTGACGAAGATCTCGTCGATCAGGGCGTCGCTGAGGGTCCCGAGGGTCTCGTAGATGAGGCCGGAACGATCGTAGAACGGGACGATGCGGACCTGGCTCACCGTGTCGTCGTCGAGGGTCTTCTTCGGCAACCCGGGCGAGATCTCGGCGATCTTCTCTTTCAGCCGGTTGATCGTCGCCAAAGGATTCTCGCCGTAGCGCACGACCACCACCCCGCCGACCGCTTCGGCGCCGCCCTTGTCGAGCGCGCCGCGGCGCCCCGCCGGACCCAGGTGGACCGTCCCCACGTCCTTGATGTAGATCGGCACGTTGTCCGTCATCTTGATGACGCTGTGCTCGATGTCCTCCAGGTTCTCGATAAAGCCGAGACCCCGAATGACGTACTCCACCCGGTTGACCTCGATGCTTCGCGCGCCGACGTCGATATTCGAGCGCTGCACCGCCTGGAAGACCTGGTGCAGCTTGATTCCGTGGGCGCGCATGGCGTCGGGGTCGACGTCGATCTGGTACTCCTGCACGAAGCCGCCGATCGAGGCGACCTCGGAGACTCCCGACACCGACATCAGCGCGTAGCGCACGTACCAGTCCTGGATCGTGCGCAGCTCGTGGAGATCCCAGCCTCCCGTCGGCTCGCCGTCTGCACCGGTCCCCTCGAGGGTGTACCAGAAGATCTGGCCTAGGGAGGTGGCGTCGGGACCGAGCGCCGGCTGTACGCCCGGCGGCAAGGTACCGGAGGGCAGACTGTTAAGCTTCTCGAGGATGCGGGATCTCGACCAGTAGAATTCGACCTCGTCCTCGAAGATGATCAGGATGGTCGAGAATCCGAACATCGAGTAGCTGCGGATGGTCTTGACCTGCGGCAGACCGAGCAGCGAGACCGTCAGCGGGTAGGTGATCTGGTCTTCCACGTCTTGCGGCGAGCGGCCCATCCAGCGCGTGAAGACGATCTGCTGATTCTCGCCGATGTCGGGGATCGCGTCGGTGGGGACCGGATCCCGCGGCAAGGCGCCGAGCTGCCAGTCGAATGGCGCCACCGCGGCGCCCCAGGCCAGCACCAGGAGCACCGCCAGCGCCACCAGCAGCTTGTTCTTCAGGCAGGCCGCGACCGCCCCGGCGACCAGGCCGTCGAAGACCGATCCGCCACCACCGTCCGGGTCGGTGCTCGCCGCATCGAGACTCGAAACCGGCTTCGTCACGAGTCACCACCGTGGGCGTGGGCGGGCGCCGGGCCACCGCCTTCCGGGTTCATCATGCTCGGCTTGGCCCGGATCTGCAGCGCGCTGTCGAGCTTGAAGTTACCGTTGACCACGACCCTTTCACCCTCGTGCAACCCTTCCTCGACGAGGTAGTAGCCACCCGCCCGCGGACCGAGCCTCACCTCGCGTCCCTCGTAGACCCCCGGCCGATCCGGCAGCTGCACGTAGACCACCGCCCGCTTGCCGGTGAGCAGCGGTGCCGAGGCCGGAATCACTAGCGGCGGCTCGTCGGAGCCCGCACCCTCGTCGACGTAGCCGAGCGATTCGGCCCGCACCAGGGGGGTGCCGCAGATCGGGCAGGTTCCCGGCCGTGGCCGGATGATCTCGGGGTGCATCGGGCTGATCCACTTGCCGACGAGATCGGCGCTGGTCACCTTGCCGCCGGCGGTCAGCTGCGGCTCGACCACGGCGCGCACGAACATCTCCGGCTTGAGGCGGCCGTGCGGGTTCTCGACCTGGACCCGCACCTTGACGGTGCGAGTGGTCGGGTCGAGCACCGGGTCGATGAACGAAATCCGTCCGCGAAACGCCTCGCCCGGATAGGCCTCGACCTCGAGGTCGACCCTCTGGGCGTAGCGCAGCCACTCGAGGTCGGATTCATAGGCGTCGAGCAGGACCCACAGGTGGGAGAGGTCGGCGATCGTGTAGATGCGTGTGCCGGTCTGGACGTACATGCCCTCCTGAGCGTTCTTGTGAATCACGATGCCGGTCATCGGCGAGTAGATCGTGAGATGCTCCTGGGGCACTCCGCGCGCCTCGATGTCGGCGATCTGCTCGGTAGTCAAGCCCCAGAGACGAAGCTTTTCCCGAGACGACTCGACGGTCGTCTGGACCCGGTCGCGAAGTACCGTGACGTTGCTTTTTTGGAGGCTCTTGGCTGTCCGGATGGCCTGGATCAGCTCTTCTTGGGCGGCCAGCAGCTCCGGACTGTAGAGGTAGACGAGATGGTCTCCCTTATTGACCGGTGCGCCGGTGAAGTCGATGTAGAGACGATCGAGCCTGCCCGGGACGTAGGCCGAGATGTAGGCCAGACGGGTTTCGTCGTAGGCTAGCTTGCCCACCATGCGGACCTCGGCGCCGACCATCTTGCGCTCGACGACACGGGTCTGGATTTCGGCGAGCTTCTCGGCGGCCGGCGTCAGCCGAATCCCGCGCGGCCCGAGATCATCGGCGCCGCCGTGAGATGCATGCGCGCTCTCGGCGCCGGGCGTCGTCGCCTGGGACGGTGTCGCGACGCCATGCGACGGATCGGTCGCCGGCGAGCCGCCGCGCAGGGCGTAACCGAGAGCGAGCGCGGTCAAGAAGACCGCCGCGAAGGCGCCCATCTGTTTCTTCATGGTGGGTCTCCTTGGGAAGCTCCGCCGGCGAGCGGCCGGCCCGCCAGCATCTCGACCTCGGCCAGGCGCTGTTCTCGAAAGGCGAGGCTGCGCTCGAGGGCGAGCTGAAGCTCGAGCAGTTGTCGCTGCGCGTCGATCACGTCGAGGAAGTCCTCCTTGCCTGCTTCGTAGGCCTGCTGGGCGACCTCGAGGGAGGCTTCGGAAAGCGGCACCAGGGTGTCGCGGTAGAGATCGATCTTTCGTTCGGCATCATGGAATCGGAAGAGCGCCAGCTCGACCCGGGCTTCGAGGCCGAATTCCGCATCGGCCCGAGCGCCGCGTGCGGCCCCGCGTCGCCGCTCGGCCTCGCGCACGGCGGATCGGTACTTGGACCTCCAGATCGGCAGGGTCACCGAGACCCTGGCCACCAGGGGATCCTGCCCGCTGCCAGGGAGTGCGGGATTGATCGCGTCCCCGGTTGAAACCCAGTCGAGACCAAAATTGAAGTCAGGCCGGAAGGCCGTCCGCGCCAGGGCGATCGCCTTGCTAGTGCGCTCGATCTCGTGGTCGAGGGCGAGCAGCTCAGGATTGCGCTCGGTCAGGGATTCGAAGACGAGCTGATCTTCCAGCTCGAGCTCCCGGTCCGGCACACGCTCCGGCCAGCGAACGGGCGCGTCGGCTGGACGGCCGAGCGCGGCATTCAAGCGGGCGAGGGCGGGCTCGCGGAGATCCTGGAGGGTGCGGAGCCGGTCATCGAGCTTGCCCAGCTCGAGCTGGGCCTTGACGACACCGGAAACCGGGGCGCCGACCATGAAATTGGCCTGGGCCACGCTTTCCAGGTGCCCGAGAAGAGCGATGTTGTCTTCGGTGATGGAGATCGCTCGAGCCAGATAGTAGAGCTCGTAGTAGGCGTCCTTGATGTCATAGAAGAGCCGCAGCTTGATCACCTGGTAGCGCTGCTCGGCGACACGCGCGGCCTCGACCGCGACCTCCAGGCGAAGCCCTAGCTTCGACGGCCACGGCACCTTCTGGGTCACGCCGAGCTTCTGCTCCTGGGGGCCGACTCGCGTCTCCACCGATTCGATGAAATAGGCGAAGTGGGCCTGCGGATCAGGTAGCACGTCGGCCTGCTCGATCCTCTCGAGCGCCGCCTGCCAGCGGTCGTAGGCGGCTCGAAGTCGCGGATTGAATCGTGCGGCGTCGGCGAGAAGCTCGTCGAGGGCCTGCCCTTGGGCCTGATCATCGGGTCGTTGTGGGTCCGTCGGTCGAGCAGGGGACGAAGCAGAGAGCACCAGCGGTTGCGTCAGCCCAAACCCGACCAGGAGCCAAACGCCGAAGCGGATCCAAGGCAAAGTCCATCTGAAGTATGTCGATCTCGATTCCACTTTCCTAGAGAGCATCGTGACCTTCGTTTCCATTGCGGATCTTCCTAACCCGCTCCACGTTGGTGACGAAGACGATGCCATCCCCTGCGAATCCGGTACGAGCGGACCTCACTAGTGTCTCCAAAAGGTCATCGACCTGTTGAGATCGACAGACGACTTCGACCTTTAGAGCTTCTTCGGTCTTTGAAAGATCGTTGGGGGCAAGCCCGCCGAGGTGACGTCTGAAGCCGTATCCGACGCCGTGGACGTGTGAAACCGTCGCGCCAGCGGCACCGGCCTCTTGCAGACCCAGCAATACGTCATCGACTCTGTTTTTCCTGATGAAAGCTTTGATCAATTTCATCCTGGCGCTCCTTAGTGGAGGCTTGCGCTGGTTGGAAGGAGGAGCGCTAGCGAAACTTGAGACGCTTCTCGCTCATCCCGCCGCACCCGCCTTCAGAGAACGGCTTGTTGCAGCCGCCGGAGAAACACGCGTCGCCCGAGAAGCCCTCTGGATTGAGCTCCGCGATCCAGGCCGTGGCTGCCTTGCGGACGACTTCCACGGAAGCCCCTCGCCGCGTGATGAGAAATTTGGCCAGCCCCCCGATGAAGCGAGTCAAGTTGGACTCGCAGCAGCAGGTCGCGGCTGAATGCTAGCTGCAACATGGAGCTGGGATCGTTTCGAGGGCCTGCGTGCGAATGGTCTCCTGAGGCTCGGTGAGCGAGATGGATCGGTTGTAGGCCATGAGCATTTCGACCTCTTCCTGGGAACCGGCGAACTCGCCGGCCGCCCAATCGACCTCGTCGCCGAGCAGCGAGGTGGAAAATGCCAGAGCGGTTAACGCTGCCACGAGCAACGACGTGTTTCGACAGACTGGTAAAGTCACTCTCATTTATCTTTCCAAGTCCCTGGTTGATGAGTCGATCGGGTCGCTCCCGGGCGGTGCCGTGACGAGACATTTCAAGCACCTGGCATCAAAGGTCGTGGTGCTCCTCGTGCCCTTCCGAGACATCGCTTTCGCCGGAGTCCGCCGGCGCCACCTCTTGCGCCGCCATTTCTTGCATCATCGGGCAAGCGGGCATCTTCGTGCCGTCGCGCATATGAGCCATCATGTGGCTCTGCTTTTTGGTTTCCATGCTCATCATGGAGCGCGTCTGGCGATGCTGAGCTGCCAGCTCCTTCACGGCAGCCACCAAGGCATCGGTCCGGGCCTGGCCTTCGGCCTCGTCTATGACATCGACAAGGGCCTGAAGGCGGCCATCCGCGCCGCGGCTCGCTGACATCGAAGCACGATGTTGCTCCATCAGCGCCTTGCAGCTTTCCATCTTGCCAGTCGGTGCCTTCTGCTCGGCCACCTCTCCGGCGCTCAGGCTGGCCGACGTTGAAATGGCGATTATCAAGCCGATGAACGCCGCGTGCTGACACATCCTTAGTGTTTTCATGAGAGATCTTCCTCTTCAGTCATTCTTTCTCGAGTGTTCGAGAACTCTTCGATGGCTTGCTCTATGGTCTTGCTCAAGGTACTGAGCAGATCGGGTGTGACCTTGCTTCCCTCTAGGCACGTCGCTGCCGTGAGATAGACATCGAGGGTGAGCTTCTGCGGGTCGACTGGGCGCTCGTTCGATCTCGCAGCCAATCCACCGCAATCGACGAGTGTTTGACGGAGCCGCCAATAAAGCTCGGTCACAAACTGTCTCTCCAGACCCTCGAGACCGAGGTGGTGGCGCAAGGTAGGCTGTAGGGCCTTGATCAGCCGACTGGCCTGCTTGTCGATGTCCGTGTCTCGCACCATGCACTACCACCATAGAGAGACCTAGAGCAAAGCACGTGCCATGTGCTGGGATACCCTCTTGCCCGCGGCAAGTCCCGGCAAGCCGCGTTCTCGGAGTTGGGAGAAGGCGCGCCGGGAAGCAGACTCTTGCATTGGCGCAAGACAAGCTCGGCAGACGACTCGCAGCGGTGCAACCTATTCGTGGGTCCGGCGCCCCAGCGCGAGGGGTACTCTCTGAGGATTCGGCGCTCCACCCGCCTCGCCGCACAGATCCGCCCGCTCGTGCTCCCGTCAGCTTGCAATCGTGCAAGGCGGTGGCGAAATCGGCTCTCGTTCGCGCAAAAGCTCGAGGGCGTCAGAGCCAGTGACGCCAACGAAGGCGTCAATCGAGGCCCGGCCGCTGGAGCCGCCGGTAGAGCGTTGATGGATTGATCCCAAGAAGACGTGCCGCTTCCTCTCGATTGCCGCCTGTCGCCGCCAGGACTCTCTGGATGTGCTCTCTCTCGTAGGCCCGAACGGCTGTCCTCAATTCCTGCGATGCTTCGACGTCGGTGTCAGAGCTGACGAGGTCCTCGGGTAAGTCCCCCAGCCCGAGAATCTGCCCTTCGGCCAGCAGAACCGCTCGCTCGAGTGCATTCTCCAGCTCGCGGACGTTGCCCGGCCAATCAGCAGCCATGAGGACTCGTAGGGCTGCTTCGTCGACCCCGAGAACATGCTTTTTCAGACGGGCGTTGATCCGAACCAACAAATGCTCGATCAACCCCGGTATGTCCGAGCGATGTTCTCGCAGCGCAGGCAGTGCAATCTCCATCACCCTGATCCGGTAGTAGAGATCCTGGCGGAACTCACCGGATTGCACGCGTTCCTGGAGGTTCCGATGGGTCGCTGTAATCAAGCGCAGCCGCGTCGGAATCGGCCGCACGCCGCCAATCGGCATGACTTCGCGCTGCTCGAGGGCGCGCAGCAGCTTTGGCTGAAGCTCGAGGGGTAGCTCGCCGATCTCATCCAGGAACAGACTGCCTCCGGAGGCCAGCTCGAACATGCCCGGCTTGTCTCGGATCGCGCCGCTGAAGGCCCCCCTGCGGTGCCCGAAGAGCTCGCTCTCCATCAACTCGCGAGGAAGAGCCGCGCAATTCACCGCCACGAAGGGAGCGTCGAGACCGGAACCGAGCTCGTGGATCGACCGGGCTACGACCTCTTTTCCAGTGCCCGTTTCCCCGGTCACGAGCACAGAGGTGTCGGTCGGCGCGACGTGACGAATCAGCTTGCGAACCTTCTCGATCGAAGCGCTCCCTCCGATCAGTCGAGTTCCCTCGTCGGCTTGGGATACTTGTCGGCGCAGAAACCGGACCTCGCGATCGAGCTTTCGCTTTTCGAGACAGCGGTTGATCTTGACCAGCAACTCTTGATGATTGAGTGGTTTGAGCAGGTAATCCGCCACCCCCTTGCGGAAAGCGGTGAGCGCGCTTTCCAGCGAACCGTGTGCGGTCGCGAGCAAGACTGCGACATCAGGATGTTCCGTGGCCAGATGATCGACGACCCCGACTCCATCCATGCCGGGCATCGAGAGATCACAGACCACCAGGTCAGGCTCGTCGATTCGGACCGCCTCGAGACCCGCTTCCCCGTCGGCGGCCGTCCTGCACTGGTAGCCTTCGTCCCTCAGCAGGCTGGCGAGATCTTCGCGGAAAATAGGTTCATCATCGATGATCAAGAGGTGTGCTTTCATCGCTCGACTCCGGCAGCAGCACTCTTTGAGGACCCGGTATCACTTCGCGGCAGAGTCACGGAAAAGCAGGTTCCACGCTGCGCTTCACTGTCAACGTCGATCGTGCCTCCATGCGCCTGAATCAAGCTCTTGGTGATTGCCAGGCCGAGACCTACGCCCTCCGCCTTGGTGGTGATGAAAGGTTCGAAGACCTGACTCTTGAGCTCGAGCGGGATCCCCGAACCAGTATCGCTGATGTCGACCATGACCTGGCCTTTCTCGAGCCGCGATTCAATGCGAATCGTTCCGTCGCCGGAAATGGCTTCGATGGAGTTGAGAAGCAAATTCAAGATGACTTGTGAAATTTGATCTCGCACGGCGAAAATCTCGGGGGAGGGTTCGATCAGTCGCTGTTCGAACTTGATCCGCCGAACACGCGGGTCCAGGCGCAGTAGCTCCAGAGCATCGACGATGATCGCGTTAACCGGATATCGCCTCCTCTCTTGTGGGGGCAGGCGGGAGAACGCCGAGACGTTGCGAATGGTGCGGCCGATGCGCTCGATCTGACTCCGGAACACCGTGAGACTCTCCTCGATGAAATCCTGGTCGCGACGGCGTTCCATGCGTTCGAGGCGAGTCGTCAAGGAAGCGATCGGGTTACCGATCTCGTGCGCAAGGCCGGCCGCGAGCTGGCCTAGGACCGAAAGCTTTCCAGCATGCACGGCCTCTGTCTCGAGGGCTTTTCGCCGCGTGATGTCTTCAACCAGCTCGACCACCTGGAAGACCCGACCGCCGCGATCTCGAACCGGTTCCGCCGCGTGTCGAAAGTAGCGAGTACCCGAGTTGCCATTCGCGAGCTCCCGCTCGGATTCTGCTGGCCGACCCGTTTGCAAGGCCTCGAGAGCCACGCATTCACGACAACCGTTTTCGGCTTCGAAGAGTGGGCAGCGCTGGCCGATGACGCCCTGCGACCAGCCAAGCCAGCTACTGGCCCTCCTGCTGAACCAGCGAATGCGAAGTCTCGGCTCGACCACGATCATGCCCACGCCCGCGGCCTGCACCATACTTTCGAGTCGCTCATGCTCGAGACGCGCCTCGCGGGCCGATCTCGAGACCGCTTCTTCACTTTCTCGGAGGCGCCGGCGAAGGAGCGCGGTGAGGTAGGAAGACACCAGGACGAGGACCACGAGGGAAACACTCTTGCCGGCGACGAAGCTCGCGTCGTGAGAAGCGTGTGCCGTTCCGGCGTTCGAATGCGGAAAAAGATCCAGCGTCACGTGCGGCAGAATGTGCAGGGCTTCACCCACGCTCAGAAGGCAGAACAAGAGGCAGCCGAAGAGGGTGAGCGCGAAGGCGTATCGCTCCGAAAGCAGCGTGGCTCCCACGATGATGGGAAATACATAGCCGAAATAGAGGGGATTTTCGACGCCGCCCGAAGCATTCAGCAATCCGGTCAGCACCACGAGATCGAGGCCGACTTGGAGGGCCATCATCTGCTCTGGCCTCTTCTGCTGCTCGATTCGCCAGCTGAAAATGGCATTGGCCACCACCAGGACCAGAAGCCAAGCAAGAAGTCGAGGAAGAGTCCACAGCGGAAGCAGATCGAATAGAGGGACTGCAAGGAGGATCAGCACGAACACACAGCCTGCGGCGACCCATCGCAGCTGTGCCAACCATCGCGAATGGTCGATAAGCTGGGAATGACGGTCGGGCATCAGGCGGGGACTCTCTGGTGCCCGGGTGGAGGAGAAGAGCCCCGCCCACAGTCCGACTGCCGCGAGCAGCGCCGCCAAGGCGAGGCATATCGCTAGGCCGATCCCGGCTATCAAGTGCAAATCCTGCATGGTGTTGGGTTTCCCGGGGGGCCTAAGTCGAGGATGCTGAGCGCGGTGCCAACCTCAGGCGGTGCCGGTTGCGCAGCCTGATTCTGGACGGCTGCGGCGGAGTGCAAGAGCCACGAGAGAATTGGCATCCGCCCGCGGATGGGGCAGCTCACGACAGCGGAACCAGGCCAGCCCGCAGGCGGGGCGCCTCGCCGTCCTCCACCCAGACGAAGAGCAGGTTGTCGCCTTTGCTCACCATTCGAGGTACCCCTGCCGTCCGGCTCGTCGTGGTGGACGAGACAATCCGCACCGGCCCTGCCTTTCCTTCTGTCGAGACCGGCCGCCAGCGAATCTCGGCTCCGCTTTCCGAACTACCCAACCAGCTGACGACCGCACGACCATCTCGCGCCATCGCGACATCGACTCGCCCAAGCGGCTGGCCATCGTCGACTAGGACGGGCGCACCGAAGGTCTCGCCACCATCGGCGGAGTGGGCCACCTGGACCTTGGCCTGCCCCTCGGCGGCCGTGAACCAAGCGACGGCAATGTGCTTACCGTCAGCGGCGATGGCCGGACCGTTGACCGGGCAGCCGTAGATCTCCCACCCGTCGTCGTGGATCACGGTGGGTTCGCTCCATCCATCGGCCGTGGCGCGAACGACGGCGATATCGCGGATCTCCGAATCGCTGCGGTCTCGATACGCCACCACTGGGCCGCCCGCTGCGAGTGCTGCATCGGTGGCGCAGCACTCGCAGACTCGATCGTCGAGCAAGGCGCTCGCGCCAGGGCCGTCTCCAGCGAGCCGTGTCGTCCGCAGATGCATGCCGCCGCCCGCCGGCATGGCACGTCCGTCGAGCCAGAACGCCTGCACCTCGCCCTCAGGAAGCGCGGCATAGGAGACGAAGCCATGCTCGGTGGGCGAAGCATCGTCATGCAGCCATCCCAACTCTTGCCAAGTGGTGCCGCCGTCCCCCGACCGCGCTAGCTGGACTCCGTATGCATATGTGTCCTCTCCAAGCTTGTCGAGCCAATGAGCGAAGAGCGTGCCGTCGCTCGTCTCGACCGCTTGCGGCAGGTCCGCCCAGTTGGCGAAGAAACCACCGCCCGAGGCGATGGTCTCCGGCGGGCCCCACGCTTCACCCTGAAACTTCGCCAGGCGGAGCGAGTGGCCGTTCTCCGTGGGTTCGAGCCAGGTCAGCGCTGTACCACCCGAGTGGAACTCGAGGTTGGGGGCCAGTGCACCAGGACCAGACGGCGGGTCCAGCATTTTCAGACTGACCAATTCCGGCCGTGAGCGGTTTTCCGCTCCAGGAGGAGGTTCGGCCGCACAGGCGGCGAGCAGCAAGACAGCCAGTGCGCCCATCAATGGGCGTAGTGGCGAGGTATGGGGTGACATGATCAGTTTGGACATTCTTCTTCTCCAGAAAGGAAATTGGCGCGAGCTACTCGCCGTTCTCGCTTGGGCTGCTGTAGTTGGGATCTTCACCCTCGGAGTACTCGTGGTGCCAGAGGAAGAGCCTCTCCGCGGCGAAGACGGCCAAGACACCGCCGATTCCCCAGAACACGATCGTCGGATCGCTCGATGCCTTGCTCCACAGGAAAGCGGCCAGCACGATGACATCGAGACCCATCGCGGTGATCAGGACCCAGCCGCGGGCTCCGACTTCCTGGCGCAGGTGACGAAAGACGCCCCAATGGACCGCGAAGTCCATGACCAGGTAGAAGATCGCTCCCAGGGACGCGATCCGGCTCAGGTCGAAGAAGATCGTCAGCAGGCTGGCGAGCATCACCGTGTAGACCAGCGTGTGGGTCTGAATACGCCCGCCCATACCAAAGTGCCGGTGCGGTATGAGCTCCATCTTGGTGACCATGGCGAGCATACGCGAGACGGCGAAGATGCTGGCCATCACGCCCGAGGCGGTGGCGATGAGGGCCACCGCGACGGTGAGCCACAGCCCGACGCTCCCGAGCGCGGGCCGGGCCGCCTCGGCGAGCGAGTAGTCTTTGGCCTTGACGATCTCTTCGATCGAGAGATTCGAGCCCACGGCCCAGGCGACGAGCAGGTAGACCACCAGGCAGATCGACATCGAGATGACGATGGCTCGACCGATATTCTTGTCAGCGTCCTCTAGCTCGTCGCCGTCGTTGGTGATCGTCGTAAAGCCCTTGTAGGCCAAGATACCGAGCGCGACAGCAGCAATGAAGCCGCCAAGGCCGCCCTGCCTGGCCGCGCTCTCCGCATCGGCTGCCGCAAAGCCGAAGTCGGCGGCCCACAGCGTGATCAGTGCGAAGGCGACGATGCCGCCGATCTTGAAGAATGCGGCGACCAGCGAGATACGGCTGATGACCTCGTTCTTGGCGACGTTGACCAGGAAGGCAACGCCGATCAGCGCCACGCCGATCACCGGCACCAGGATCGAGCCCTTGTCGACGTTGAAGGGCTGGAGAGCATAGGTTCCGAAGGTACGGGCGACCAGGCTCTGGTTGATGATCATCGAAAGCAGCATCAGGAGCGCGCAAGCGCCGGTCATCAAGCTTCGGCCGTAGGCTTCCTTCAAGAACATGGCGATGCCGCCGGCCGAAGGATAGGAGCGGGACATCATCACGTAGCTGTAGGCGCTGAAGCCGCTGACGATTGCCGCGACCAAAAAAGCGAGCGGAAAGAGCGGCCCCGCGAGCTCGGCCACCTGCCCCGTCAGGGCGAAAATGCCGGCTCCGATCATTACGCCGGTTCCCATGGCGACCGCACCTGTCAGGCTCAGGCTGCCTTCTCTGTAGGTCTCTTCCATCAGTCGATCACTCGGGCGTCGCTGAGAAGTCCGGGATCGTGCGTGCATTCGCCTCTGCCTGTGTACGAGCGACTCCGTTTTTCTTGATGTCTTGGATCAGCCACTCCATCTCCTTGATTTCAGTGCGCTGTGCCTTGATGATCTCGTCGGCCAGCTTGCGGACGCGCACGTCTTCGATTCCAGCGCGTTCGCTGGTGAGGATGGCGATCGAGTGGTGGGGGATCATCCCCTCCATGTAGTCCACGCCAGTCACCGTGACCTGGCTACGGACGAGCCAGATTCCGGCGGCTAGAAGTATGGCTGCGCCGACGAAGATGGCGATGTTGGCCTGGCGTTTTTTGTACATGTGAAGCATGAAGCCGAGCATGATCGCCATCATCGCGCCGCCCATGATCAGGGTCATGAAGAACCGAGTTTCGCTGAACCAGGCGTGATCCAGAATTTGATACGAATGCAGGTACATCAAGAAGAACATCGCGATCATCGACGTGCCGATCATGATGAAGAATCGGCGATAGCTACCCGAGCTTTGGTGGGAGTTTTCCATTTTTCTCTCCTGGTCTATTGGGTTTGAATGAAGGTCGTTGGTTGAAGTTGGAGTTTCAAGGTGCCCCGTCGTATGGCTTTCGCGGTGGCAGGGCGGTTATCAGAAGCGCACGGCTAGGCCGGTGCCGAAGCCGTAGTCCGAGTGCCATTGGGCCAGCACGTCAATGCGCTGGTTGAGCATGTAGGACGCGCGTGCGAACCCCTCCCAGTCTTCGAGCGTGTCGTACTCGGCTTCGAGCATGAGCGCCAGGCGAGGTGTCAGGTGGAAGGTTCGTTCGAGGCCCAAGCGGGCTTCTCCGTCACTGTCGATCCACAGGCTCGACTCCAGGTTGAACGGCAGCAGGTAGCGCAGGCCGGCGACACCGCGGGGGTCGTCGATATCGTCCTCGTCGCCCTCGACATCGAGGCCGATGAAGACCCTCAGGAATCGATTCATGTAGCGGTCCCAGGTCAGGGTGAGCTCTCCCTCGGTGCCGTCGACGTCCTGCCAGCCGATCTCCCACTCGGCGGTCAAGATGTTGCGAGTATCGGCGGCGACGAGCGATCCGAGGCTCATATGGCTCATCAGCTCGGCTTCACCCCACTGATACCAGTGTTCTTCGTAGAGCTCGGGTCTTACGGCTTGGACCTCCGGCGGAGGCACAAAGGCCTGATAAGAAACGACTCGCGCCATGCCGCTTTTCATGTGGTAGAGCAAGTGGCAGTGGAAGAACCAGTCGCCGACCTCGTTGGCATCGAATTCAATGACGGTCGTCGACATGGGCTCGACGTCGACGGTGTGTTTGAGCGGTGCGTAGTCTCCTTGGCCGTTCACCACCCGGAAGAAATGACCGTGAAGGTGCATGGGGTGATGCATCATGGTGCGGTTGATCATGATGAATCGAGCGATCTCGCCCTCCTTGATTTCGATGTCGTCGTCCTCGGAGAGGGCCTTGCCGTTGAGAAACCAGACATAGCGCTCCATGTCGCCATCCAGCGTCAGACGGATCTCGCGGACCGGCTTGTTGGGATCGAACGCGGTCTTCGCCCTCGCGCGCAAGCGATCGTAGGGCGGCCATGGCCGCTCCTGGCTCATGCCGTCGGGAACCATGGCTCCACGCGCCGAGAGATCGGTCGTTAGCCAGCCGAAAGAGCTGCCATAGCCCTTGCCACCTCTGTCCGAGCTGCCGTGAGTCATCTCGCCGTGGTCGATGCCACCGTGGTCGATGTCGCCGCCCTGGTCCATGCCGTGGTCCATGTTGGTCTGGTCCATTCCGCCGCCTCGGTCCATGCTGCCGTGGCCCGTGGCGCTGTGATCCATGCTGCCGCTCTGGTCCATACTGCCGTGGCCCATGGCGCTGTGATCCATACTGCCGTCTGCCATATTCATGCCCGGCGTATCGAACTTGCCGGCTTCCACTTCCGGTCCTGGCATGCCCATGGTTCCCGCCGGGGTCAGGGCGAAAACGCGTTTGGCGTTCAAGCCGCCCATGTTCTGATAGAGATTGGGATAAGGCACGGACGGCGCGCTTTGCTTCTCACCCTCGCCAAGCCACACGCTGGCGTAACCGGAGGCATCATGAGCGGTGGCGCGTAACTCGTAGGCGCCTGTCGCGGGAATTTTCACCAGGACGTCGTAGGTCTCGGCGACGCCGATCAGCAAGCGATCGATCTCGAACGGTTCGACATCGATGCCGTCGGCGCTGATCACGGTCATCGGGCCACCGGCGAACTCAACGTGGAAGAACGTCGTGGCTGAGCCGTCGATTAGCCGCAGCCTGACGGTATCGCCGGCCTTGGCCGTGAGGCCCGACTCGGTTTCGCCGTTGGCCAAGAAGCGAGCGTAGGCAACGTCAGCGATGTCCATCGCCGGCATGCGCTGCAGCTCGCGAGAGAAGTAGTCGCCTAGTTTGTCAGCTCGTGCAGCGCCGAGAATGCTCTGACCCGTGCCACGCTCGACGGCGTACCATTCACTGCCGCGGCGCAGGGTTCGGAGCACCTTGTGCGGGTCGGTGTCGGTCCAGTCCGAGAGCAGGATAACGTGGTCGCGATCGGAGGGATCGACCTCGCCTTCCCGCGGCGTGATCACGATCGAACCGTAGACGCCGCGCTGCTCTTGCAGGCTGGTATGCGAGTGGTACCAGTACGTGCCGCTCTGGCGAATGGGAAATTCGTAGGTGAAGGTTGTCCCGGGCGCGATCGGAGGGAAAGAGAGATTCGGCACGCCGTCCATGCCCGGAGGAACCAAGAGGCCGTGCCAGTGAATCGACGTTTCCACGTCCATCCGGTTGTGCACGAGGATCCGCGCGGTCTCGCCCTCGGTGAAGCGGAGCGTCGGACCGGGAATCCCACCGTTGATGGTCATCGCCAGCGCGGTGCGACCGGTCACGTTGACCTCTTGCTGGGCGATCGCCAGCTCATACTCTCGGATTTCGGAGCCAAGAGCGGGCAAGCTGGATGTGAGTAGAAAAGCGATTGTCAAGCTCGCCGAGTGGAAGAAGAGGGTGGACCTGGGGATCAGCGTCACGATCACTTCCTCCTCGACGACCAGTGCAGGTGTCGGATTCGAAGTGTGCCTCGCTCCCGAACCAGCACAAAGGTGACGGTGCCGCGGCTGTCGATCTTGCGCCCGTCATTCAATTCGATGCGGTACTCGATGGGCCAGGCGACGAAGGCCATCGTGCCGTCGGAACTGGCTTCGGTCTCCGGATCTCCCAAGCTCGTCTCGAATCGGACGAAGGCGTCGAGCTCGGCGCCGATGTGGTGGTCGCGGTAGTGCGGCCAATCACCTTCGTTGCCGCCGGTTTCGAAAATCGACGACGACTTGGCGAAAAGGGCCTCGGCAGCCGCGAGATCCTTGCGGTCCATGGCCTCAAAATAGCTCCGTGCCACGTCGACCGGTGCTGGCGGCGTTGTCTGGTCCTGCTCTGCTGTCTGGCCCTGGGCAGTGGCGATCGCGGTGCTGGTGAGGAGTATGAAAAATATGCAGATCTTGCGCATGGATGAGTCTCCTGGCAGTTACGGATGTGTTGCCTGAATCAGTGCGGTTCCAGAGGCTCCACGCTCATGCGGAGAAGGCGCAGGGTGCCGGTTCCTGCGAGCAGAAGTCCGCAAGAGCCTTCCGGGGCGGGAGCGATGTGGCCGTGCGTCACGGTCTTGCCGTCGACAAGCCCTTTGAGATGCTTGCCCGAGGCTGAGACAGCCAGCACGACGGGGCCAGTCGGGGCCTCGAATGCCTGCTGATCGAGCACGGTCCGATCTCCTTGACGGAGATCGTCGAGAATCGCCTCTCCTTCCGTCGAGATTGCAAAGGCTCCCCGTTCGGCTGCGTCTCGATAGTGATGCACCAGGCCGATCGAGCCCTCGAAATCGAGCAGCTCGATCTCGGCCTCGACCTGGACGTCACCGAAGGTGCCTGGAAGCAGCAAAGTCGCCGGGCGGTCGACCGTGAACAGCAAGCCATCGCCATTTGACTCTTGAGCGCGCACTGAACCGAGGTCCGAGCCTGGCGCCGCGGCCAACACGGCCCCTAGAGCCTCGCTGTCTTCCGGCGCGGGGCGCCAGGCGAGCGAGCCGTCATCGGCGATGACGAGCCGATCCCGTGCTGAATCGCCGGTCGGTGACGGCGTTCCGTCGTCGACCTCCGCGTCCGATATCTCGGAGGCGACCGGCTCGGCCTGCTTCACCGCCAGCCCGTGCTCGTAGACCAACGCGCCGCCGAGATCTGCGGCCTTGCCAAGCACTCCGAGAGCCACAAGCCCCAGGAGCAGCGCCCCGAGTCTTGCGCCGCGATGGTCTTTCAGCCCGGACCGCAACTCGATGACCAGGCGAACCGCGGCGACCGCGATCAGCGCGTACCAGGCGTAGTGGGCCCAGTCGCTATGCTCGCCGATTCGCGGCTGGACCGCGGCCGGGACACCGACCAGGCCGTCGGCGGCCCGTTCACCGGCCCAGAGGGCTAGCCAGGCGCTGAGCGCTCCGACGACGTAGAGCGCGGTGGCCGCTTGAGCCAGCCAACGTTGCCGGCGAAGGAACAAGCCCACGCCGTCGAAGGCCAGAGCCAGCGGCAGGCAGGCGATCGGGAAATGCACCACCGCGGGATGCAGGTTGGGCAACGCGGTGGCGTCGATAAGGTAGTCGAGCATTGTGGGCTCCTTTCAGCGTCGGCGATCAGGCGTCGACGACCTCGCCGCAGCGCAGCATCGATTGGCCGTAGTAGGGATTGCCGAGCTCACCCTCGGGCTGGAGCCAAGAACGCTTGGCCATCGGGCAGTAGGCAACGACGAGCTTGTCGCCTACTGCCGCCTTGCGCCAGCGGACGAGCGGCTTCGACAGGTCGTAGAAGGCATCCCGAGCGGCGTCGAGGGTCGTGGCGGCAGAGAGCGCGGTCGCCGCCTCGCTCAGCTCAGGAAGCAGATCGCGGACATCCTCGGCCATGTCGGCTCGGACGCCCGCCGCTGCAGAAGACCACTCGCTCGAAAGCTCTTCGAGGATGGCCGCGATTTTCTTCCCGTGCTCCGAAATGCCGTCCGTACTGTCGTTGGTGAGCGCCAGGCGAACGGACTCGTAGTGTTCGGCCACCTGGTCGAAGGCAGTCGATTCGCCATCGGCGGCGAAGGTTGCTGATGCGACGAGCATCGACATCAGTAGAAACAAGGCGGCAGCTTTGCTGTGAAGGAGGGAATCCATGATGTCATTCCTTTCATGAAGTTGACTCGCGACCGAGTGTTGAGGGCGCGGTCGTGAGGCATCGGTTGTTGCCAAGTTGGCCGTATTTTGCTCAAGCTCCGAGTCAGCGAGCAGGGGGGCCTTCGTTCGAAGAAGATGTCCGTCGAACGGACCAGATCAATGGGAAGAAGCGCAGCAGCGCAACGAAGGATGAAACCATCCCGCCGACCGCCGGTGGCAGTGATGCGCGCCATGTACAGGCGTCAGCAACTCCGCGAGCTGGTAGGAGGCTACCTATAGAAGGCTTCGCTCCCAACCATGCTCTTTCTTTCGAGCAGGAGACATAGCCGCTCCCAGTGGGAGCGTGAAACGCACTACGCCTGAAGAAGGATCAAAGCAGCAAGGTGCTGTGGAGCGTGTAGAGGGGCTGGGGAGGCTGGCGAGGGGGGTGCTCTCGTTGGAACTTTCCGAGGCTCTCTTTCTTGGCTCGAATCTCAGAAAGTGGAGTCAGATCGAGAGCAATCTCGAAAAGGACAGGAGCGACGGGAGTTGCAACGGTCTTAGGCTCGCTACCGTTCGTGATCGAGCAGCAATCCTCGGCTAAGGCAGGCACTGTCCCATGGCATGAAGTTGGTGTCGATACCGGTGGCTCAGGCTCTTGGCAGTGACTTTGAGCCTGCGAAGCCCCAATATCCGCTCCTTTGGACACCTCGGGCAGTGGACAGTGACCAAGAACGCAACTCCCACAGAATGACGCACTAAGCGGCATGAAAAAGACTAAGAACGCTATCGCTCCAGAGAGGATTCGAGAATTCATCGCTCCCACCTTACTCTGTTTGCTGCCGACTTGCCAATAGGTCCATCTCTATCTCGGTGTTCGCGGTGCCAAGCCAGCCGACCTACGGCAAGCTGCCCGTCTCCTGGACCGATAAGAGGCCCAAGAAGGTGCGTGCAGCCGCTACAGCCTGGTTGACCACCGCCGCCTCCCCCTCATAGAAGTCCACCTCCACGGCGCAGCGGGCACTTCCGCCCCCGCCGACGACCAGGAGGTTAAAGCTATGAGCAACGGATTCACTTTCTACGAAGGCACCAGCAGCGAGAGCGCCGAGGTGGCGCGGGTCACGGTTCGCAAGGGCGGGATCTTGGTCCTGACCGCGGCGGCGGTGGCGATGCTGGGGGATGGGGTCGAGCGGGTCCAGGTGGGCTTCAACCCCGAGACCGGGGCGATCGGGCTGCGAGCGGCCGATGAGGGCGCGCGCGGAGCGTACGGCCTGCGGCAGCAGAAAGGGAGCCTGTCGCGGCTCGTCGACGGCAAGCGGGTGTTCGCGCACCACAGGCTGACGGCGGACAAGGCGCGGCGCTACGAGGCGCAGGACTTCGGCGACGGGGTCGTCGGCATTGTGCTCGAGCCGCCCGCGGCGAACGGCGCCGGGGATCCGCCGGCCCGCGGCGCGAAGGCGAAGACCAAGAAGCGGTGAGCGACTCACGCTCCACGCACCGAAGCGAAGGCGGCCTCTCGGGGTCGCCTTCGTTGTTTCTGGGTTCCCCGCTCAACCCGCAATCGATACAGGAGGTCTCGCCATGCATCCCGCCACCCGTCCGCCCAACGCCTACGAACGCCACTACGCCCGGCTCGAAAAGCTCCTCGGCCAGCCGCTGCCGGGGCTGCGCCGTGATCGCGTCTACCGGCTCCGCGCTCCCGGCTTCATGGATCTGGTTGTGGAGGTTCTGCCAACCTGCGAGGAGACCGGTGGCATGGTGCTCTCGCTGGCTCACTACTTCCTGCTCAACGGTGACCTATGCCAGGACCCGGAGATGACCGTTCGACTCTTCCATCCCGGCATGACCATCTTTCAGGAGCTCTGCCCCTCCACCGACCCGAACCGCGGGCGCGCCGAGGGGCTCAGCTTCCAGCAGGCTTTGCCGCCAATTTATCAGCGTGTGTACCCGCGCCCCGGCTCCTACCATCCCAGCCGCCGCCGCGAGCTCAACGACTTCCTGGGTCTCTGGCTGAGGAACCTGGGCGAGCAGGGGCACCTCCCGGTGGAGCCGGAGGGCTGAAGCCACGGCACGAGCGACTCCCGGAGCGTCTGTGATCCGGGCCTCCGGGGGTCGCCGCTCTTCCACAGCGTCGTGAAACGGTCCTTCCACCGCCGGCCCCTCGGACCCGCAGCCGTACCACCCCAACAACCCGAAGCGGGCCTTCCAGGGCCGTTCCAGCCCCTGTGGCGCCGTGATCCCAGCCTGCGCCGGTGGTCAAGTCCGCCACATCTATGAGCAGCGGCCGCAGAAGCGAGAAATTCCGCGAGATTCCCGGCGTCGGCTGGTTGACGAGGCGGCGCGGAACTCCGTACTGGTATCCATGCACGGCGGATGAGCCGCCGAAGGCGCGAGAAACAAGGGGCTGACCATGAACGACATCGACACCGCCGACCTGATCACTTTTGCCAACCGCTGGGCCAAGCTGGGCGACGCGATCGCCTCACAGGTGACCCAGCTGGTCGAGGACCCGCATTGTGGAAACTGCTGGCAGGAAGGCAACGAGCACGGCGTCAACCCGGTGGCCATCGAGAAGGCCTACGAGCGGCTCCAGGGGCTCAACGACGAGCTCGATGAGCTGCTCGAGGCCTTCCTCGAGTCGGTCGACGAGGAGGCGTGAGGACCGCCATGGCCACCGCAGCGAGCCCCGCCAACCTCTACCTCGCGAACCTCTCCGCCGGCAGCCAGGGCATGCGTCAGCCCCTCGATGTCATCGCCGGCATCCTGGACGGTAAGGAAGGGCAGGGGCACGACGCCGACTCCTGCCCCTGGCACGAGCTGACCTACCGCGACACCATGACCGTCCGCACCGCCCTCGCCGAGCGCTACCGGCCCGCGACGGTCAACAAGATGCTCTCGGCGCTGCGCGGAGTGCTCAAGCAGGCGTGGCGTCTCGGCCTGATGGACGCCGAGGCCTACCGCCGGGCAGCCGATGTCGAGAACGTGCGCAGCTCGAACCTGCTCAGCGGCCGCGCGCTCCCCGGTGACGAGATCGCCCGCCTGTTCGGGACCTGCACAGCCGACCCGACGCCCAAGGGCACCCGTGACGCCGCCATCCTCGCCGTTTTCTATGGCGGCGGCCTCCGACGCGGCGAGCTCGTCCGGCTCGACATCCCCGACTTCGACCCCGCCGACTGCTCGATCCGTGTCCACGGCAAAGGCCGGAAGCAACGCACCGTTTACCTGAGCGCCCAAGCCTGCGCTCACGTTCAAGCCTGGCTCCGCCTGCGCGACACCGCCGCGGGTCCGCTCTTCGTCTCGATCGACCAGACTGGCCAGCTCGGCCGCACCCGCCTGCGCGGCGAGTCGATCGCCTACATCCTTCGCCGCCGCCAACAGCAGGCCGGCATCGACCCCTTCTCGCCGCACGATCTCCGCCGCTCCTTCGTCACCACCCTGCTCGACGCAGGCGAGGATGTCTTCACCGTCCAAAAGCTAGCCGGCCACGCCGACGCCAGCACCACCGCCCGCTACGACCGCCGAGGCGAAGGCGCCAAGCGCCGAGCCGTCAACGCCCTGACCATCCCCGACCACGCCGGCTGATCCGCCGACACTCGCAAAGATCCCACCCAGGCGGCCGCGAGGCCGTCGTCGTGCGTGGTGCGGCCAGCGCGACGGCGCCGAAGCCACGCTCGTGGGCGGGTCTGTCCATGATGGAGGGCCGCTCCCCGTGGCCCACTGTCGCTGAGGCTGGATCGGCCCGTCCACGGCCCGTGGAGGGCCTGTGGTGGGGCGTTCAAGCGCTGCGGCAGAGGCGGGCAACGGGCAGGCGGGGCGAAGCTGGTTCGTAGAATCGGGCTTCCAGCAAGGAGCCGCCCCCTTCGCGCCGAGATCCGCGACGGGAGCGAGGGGCCGGACGAGATCAGATCCGAACCGGCGTCAACAAACGGCGCCCAGCGGCAACTAAGGTATGTAGAGACGAGGCGCGGGTCCTCGCACCGGCGGACCCGGCGCTGCGCTGGATGTTGCTGCACGAGGACGAGGGCGGCCTGCGCCCCCTCGCCGCCGCCTCCGGGAGGAGCTGTCCCAGACCCCCGGCGGCGACGTCCGCGTCTACCGCACCTGCGCCGACTGCCTGGAAGCGTCGTGGGGATTGGGGGAGCATTGCGACAAGCATCCACATCAACGAACGGCGCCGACAAACACGATTCTCGCAGAGCGAAAGGCCAACCAAGGCACTGCGAGAGGTAGGGTGGGCGGCTCCTAGCTGGAAGGCACATTCTACGCAGCAGCCTCCCCTCCCCGCCCCAGCAACCTCAAAGCCCCGGAATCCGAGGCCTCGCCCACGAAACCCTCCCCGGGCTCGGCACGTCCGTCTGTACCGCCAGCCCCAGCGCGGTCACCAAATCATCCTGGGTACCCACCGAGAACGCGCCGTAACGCTCGTTGGCGTCACTTTCGACGCGGACCTCGTACGCGAGCAGCTCTTCTGCCAGGAGCTCTGCCTGGGGTGTTCTGGGCAGGTGAATCCTGCCGGTCTGCAAGAGCATTTGCAGCCGAGCGACCAGGAAAGCCTTTCCGAGGTCGACCTGGGGCCAGGTCTCGGATCTCCGGTCGCCGTAGGTGAAGTAGACCGGGCGGACCCGGGCTCGGGTGTTTGAGTTGAGGTGCTGGACCAGCGGATCTCCTACGCCGGTCGCGTTCACGTAGATGGCAGTACGAGCATCCGGAGCATGCTTTCGGACACCAGCTTCGATGGTGGCGAGGCGGGCCGCGAGGTTGGGAAAGGTCGTGCCCACTTGAAGACGCTCCAGGCTCCGGACCTCGAAGTGGTGCTCCTTCCTGCCGTCGATGGTTCGGAGCGGATTGGTCACCACGCAGATCGCCGAGGGGCTTCTGCGCTGGCCGAACTCGACGCCGATCACTATCGTCACCCTGCCTCCCGTCCTCAGTAGATTCCCGGCCCGGGCATTTCCTGCTGGACTGCGTTGCCGAGTGCCTCGGCAACGCAGAGAGCACTGGGCTCCCGCCGCTGGCCGATATCGATGCCCATCGCGATGGCCATAAAGCCCTCAGAACACCCCGAAGCGGCGAGGCTCTTTGTGGACGGCCAAGCCTAGGGCGGTGACCAGGTCGTCGCGGGAGCCGACCCGGAAGGCGCCGTAGCGGTCGTTGGCGTCTTCGGAGACCTGGATCTCATAGTCCAGGAGCTCTTGGGCCAGACGTTCGGATTCCGCGGTTCGAGGCAGATGAAGGCGGCCGGTCTGGAGGAGCGTTTGCAGCCGGCTCACCAGATAGGCCTTACCGAGCCGGATCTGGCCACCTTCGCGGGTCCGCTGGTCTCCGTGAGTGAAGTAGACCGGCGTGATGGAGAGGATGCCGGTTGTCTCTTGCCGCAGAAGGTCGATGATCGGCTGCCCGAGGCCGGTGGCGTCGACATAGAGATACAAGCTACGTCGGGTGTGCCGGCGGATCCCGCTCGTGAGCTCCGAAAGCCTGACAGCGACTCCGGGATACGGCGTGCCCAAGGGCAGGCTCTCCAGGTGCCGGACGATGAAGTGATTGATGACGCGGTGCTCCCCCTCTTTCCGCTCCACGAGCTCGGCCACGCAGATGGCGGTAGGTTCCCGCTTCTGGCCGATATCGACCCCGATCAGGATCAGGTTGCCCATCTCGGACCTCCCTCGTCTCTTGGCTCGGCTACAGGTCCCATGCCTCGACCTCCTCCTCGAAGGCCCGCTCGATGTCCTCCCGGCCGAACGGCTGGGTCTCCGCGTCCAGGAACTGGCACTCGTACTCCTGGGCGAACCACCACTCCCCCATCGCCCGCTTCTCCTCCTCCAGAAAAGCCCGGGTGATGCGCGGGCACTGCGTGGCCGGAACCTCATAGCGCTCCCAGGGCTCGTCGGACCTCCAGGCCTCGTACCACCAGCCGCGAGTACCAAAGGGGGTCGAGAGGGCCAGCAAGCGACCGCCGGAGACCGCGAGCATCGGCCGGATGGCGAAGTAGAGATCGCCGGGAACCCGCGAAGCCTCGTCCACCACCAGGAGCCGAACACCGGAGAATCCGCGGACGGTGTCTTGCTTACCGGGCAAAGAGACGATGCGGGAACCGTTTTCCAGCTCCAAGCGAAGGGCCGACTCAGTGCGGGAGGGGACCGGACCGTCCATCTGGCGATAGGCGGCGAGGGCTTTTTTGAACAGCTCTTGGGACTGGCGCAGCGAGGGAGAGAGCAGGAGCACCAGCGAGCTTGGCTCGTACAGAGCCGTGTGGACGGCGAGGGTGGCGGCCATGGTGCTTTTGCCGGCCTGCCGAGAGCAATTGAGCAACACCCGCGGGGCCAGTGACCGCAGGAAGCGGATCTGCCATGGATCAGGGTCGAGGCCCCCCGCCCGCGCCATCTCCACCGGATCGAGGCCGAGCAGCAGGTCCTGGGCCAGTGCCGAGCCTTTCATTCCACCCCCTCGGCCCTTCCAGCGCCCGTGGAGGCCCTGACCACCGGCTTGGCTGCCCTGCCCTCCCCCAGCACGGCCAGCCCTAGGGCGGTGACCAGGTCGTCGTGGGTACCGCTGCGGAAGGCGCCGTAACGGTCGGTGCCTTTCTCGTCGACGCGGATCTCGTAGCCGAGGAGCTCGGCAGCAAGAGCGCGGGCCTCTGAGGTGCCTGGCAGGTGAATGCGCCCGGCGCCGAGCAGTGCTTGGAGCCGCGAGACCATGTAGGCCTTCCCCATCGTCACCCGCTGTTCGGCAGGGATTCGGCGACAGCGAGTGCCATGGGTGAAGGTCACCGCCCAGAGACGCCGGGCATCGAGTGTCAGCGCCCGCAGCTGATCGACCACCGGCGCACCGACGCCGGTGGCATCGACAAAGACCTCGGGCCGCTGCCCGCTCTTCTCGGCTGCTCGCCGGCAGATCCGAGCCAGAGACCGGGCAACCTCCGGATAGGGCGTCCCCAGCGGTAGGCGCTGAATGAAGCGGAGCACATAGTCCCTGCTGCTTCCCTGTTCTGCCTCGACCACCGCGATAGCCGTGGGGTCGTTCTTCTGGCCGATGTCGACGCCCACGGTCAGTGGGCTTGCGGCGAGGTACGCGCTCATGGCCGCATCTCTCTCAAAGCCTCGGCCACCGCCTGACGCGCCTCGGGGTACGGCCGCAACGCATCCAGCACCACTTGCCGGAGGCCGTGCCACTCGGGGAGGACCGCCACGTTGACCGTCGTCCGCTCGTCGATCTGGCCGAGGAGCCTGGCCTGGAGCTCGATCTGGCGGGCGATACGATCCACCGCCCGCAGCAGGATGGCATGTTTGCCGTCGGTCCGCGCTTGCCGGAGCACCTCCAAGCAGGCGGCGTTGATCGCCTTGAGTTGCTGCATCACGTCGAGGGCGTGAAGCTCCTGCCGAGCCTCCACCGCCTGGTGGTGGCCGGCGATCTCCAGATCGTGCTCCTTCGGCGCGGGATCCACTGGCTGCGGCCGATGCACCGGCTTGGGAGCCGCGGCCAAGCCCCGCGCGAGAACCTCCGGCAAGTGGTTCTGTCGATGCCGGAACAGCGCCGACTCCGAGATAGCGAAGCGCTTCGCAATGGTTCGATATCCCGCTTCGCTTGCCACCAGGGCCTTCTCGATGGCCTCCCGGTCCGGGTGGCGGCAGATAGTGCAAACTCTAGCCATGGGAGGGATGGAGCGGCCGGGTCGGAGTTGAACCGCCCTCTTCCGGGGGGAGCCCGGACGTGTCGCCGGTGTCACTTCGGCCGCAAGTCGAGTCGGGTTTGGGGTAGGGCTGAGCCTCGCCTTCGAGCTTCCGCCGGAGGCGCTTCGAAAAGACGTAGACGTATTTGTGCTTGGCCGGCATCTCAACCCGTTCGGCGTTGGGGTCGACGTGCTCGCGCAGCCAGCCGATCTGCTGCCCGCCACGGCCATAGCGGTCGTAGAGGGAACGCGGATGCTCGATCTTGCCTCGGACCTTGAGATAGGGCTGGGTCGAGGCGCCGAGGTAGAGCCAGTTAGTGGCCTGGTAGATGATGCCGAGGTGGCCTTCCTTCGAATCAGCGTAGGACACCACCAGCTGGACGCCGGGCGACTGCCGGCGCAGCATCTTGAGACTGAAGGCCAGGCAGCGGGACGTCGGGTGTTTTCTGGCCGGGGCCAGCGCCACCCGCACCAGCTCGCAAGCCTGGGTGGGCTTCAAGCCGAACGGCCGGGACAGGTGGCGATTGGCGCCGCTGCCGTAGAGGATCGCTCCGACGAACCGGCCCTCCTCCCATACCCCCACGCGCACGAGCTTCGCCGCCGGCATCACCCGGCTGTAGTGCCAACGCAGCACCGCGTGCTTGGCGGCCTCGTGGGAGCAGAAGTCGAGTCGGAGCGTCATCGCATATCTCTCAGGACCGGTCCCTCAGGGCCGGAACTCGTGCCCGCACTCCGGGCAGGTGACCTGTTTCTTCTCGTCGAGGCGGGACTGCTCGTCAGCGGCCACCGGCTCGAAGTCCGGACCGTTGAGCAGGGCGTCGAGGTGATCGGTGTCGAGACTGGCCAGCAGTTCGCCGGCGTCCGGCGTGTCCCGCAGCACCGCTTGCAGCCCCTCCTCATCCCAGATCTGGAGCAGGTCGGCGAAGCCGAGGTCGCCGCCGAGGAGCGTCAGGTTGTTGTGGTCGATGGCGAAGGCCCGGGCATGGGCTTCGCTTTCCGCATCGACCCCGAAGATCACCGGCACCGCCCACTCTCCGTCCTCGGTCAGGAGGATGCCCCGCGGCGGCTGCTTGCCCGCCTGCCGCATCCGCTCCAGCGCCTCGGTGCGCCCGTTGCCGTAGACCAGCGCTCCGAGGGTGGAGTCGAACTTCGGAGGATCGCCAAATCCGTGGGTCTCAATGGAGCGGATCAGCCGGTCCAGGTCGTGGAGCTTGGGGTTCTCGTCCCAGCGCTGCGCCTGGGCGAGGGGGATGTAGCGGAGCTCGAGTTTCTGGGGGTCGGCGGCGAAATCGGTCGCCATTTCGTCAGACATCGGTGATCACTCCATCGAAGATCGTCTTCGCGTCGTGGATGGTTTTGAGAGACCGGGGAGAGGGACCCAAGATCGCCAGCTTGCGAAGCTCTCGTGCTCTGTAGACGGTCAGGCCGCGATGGGCGATGGCCGCCTCCGGCACGTTGTCGGAAACGAAGAGCACATCCTGACCGAGAATGCTGGACCTCACCCTCACGACCAAGCCAGCCTGGGCAAACTCCTCTAGCCCCATGAGGGCGATGTCCTCCGCCTTGGGGTGACGGGCAGACCCGGCCCGACCAGCTGAGGCCGGGGTCTCTGAGGGCTTTTCCGGAGACTCCAAAGCCCCACGGGCGATTTCTAGGTACCTCACCCGAGCCTCCACTGAACGAAGAGTTGGGGTGCGAGAAAAGAGAAATAAGCGAGATAAGGGTGCGGACTCATGGGCTTTACTCGCTTTCCTCGCTTTTCTCGCAGGTCAAGCTCGTGGCCTTCCAGGACTCGGTAGGCCGACCTCCGGTCTCCAACTTCTCGGCCTTGGCCAACCCTTGCTCCAGGAGCAGGCCGAGGCCTCGGGAAAGATCCCCCTTCTTGCAGTGCCGGCCGAACAGGTTGCCGATCTCAGTCCTTGTCAGTCCTTCGGGGTTCCTCCGAAGGAACCGAAGGATCTGATCGGCAACCGGGTCACCGAGAGCATCGCCGAAGATCCAGCGGGCGGAGTCCTCGCAGTACTGCCAGAGAGCCAGTGCTGCAAAGAGGTGTTCGGAACGGACGACATCGGAGCGGTCCAGAAGGGCATAGAGGCATGCCAATCGCATGGTCTGAGCCTCCGCCCGGCCGATCATTGAACCGAGCATCCCCGGCTTCCCTTCGGAGAGCTCCGGATAGACCTCCGCCCACATCCGAGTGGCGTTAGCGTCGCGCCTCAATACCGAGACCTGACGCGAGAAGGCCAGTACCTCCTCCAGCTCTCGGATCTCCTCCCTGAAGTCCAGGGTGTGAGCCTGGCCACCCTCCGGCAGCAACTTCGAGCGCCGAACACAGCACCAGAGGAATCGGTTTCCGAACCCGTTGGCCGCTTCCGTCGAGTCGAGATACCGCAGCAACTCCTGTTTGGTGATGTGTCCGACGATGGAGATATGGGCGCCCGTCGCCCGGGCGGGAGAGTTCTTGGTCAGGGAGCTCAGCTTGCCGCTGTCCCATGCGTTCCGAACGATGGCAGACAGGGTATTGCCGTCCCGTTTCAGAACTCGGAGTGTCGAGGCGAACTCAGATTCCTGGACGAAGAGCCTCTTGTCGTCCTCCCCCGCGTCCGTCACCACTGTCTCGATCTCGCCGGTGGGCCGTCCGTTCTCTCGGACCGCTTCAACCTTCTCGATAGGATCGCGAACGGCCCAGATCAGACCTTCTCCCGAAGACAGGCCCTGCTCGATCCTCCTGGTACACCAATCGCTGTCGATGTTGTGAAAGAGCCTTCTTGCCTGCCCCGCAGAGACCCCCTTGCGCCCCTTGGACGACTGCCCGACGAGCACAACGAAGAGGTTGAGGTGATGCTCGTCGGCCTCGACACGGAAATGCGGGCCCCGCCCCAACAGGTTTCCGAAGAGAACCATGAGCTGAATCAGAATGCCGATGGGATCGGCCTCCGTGTGCGGCTCGATCTTGCGTACGTAGCGCCCGGCCAGCCCGTGGAAAACTTCGTCCGCAGGACTCGGCCAAGGCTCGGACAACGGTACCTCGCCCTCGGTAGCTTCTTCCTCCTGGACCGACGCCAGCCTCGCCACGTTGAGCAAGCGGCTCAAGACTTGCCCCCCTGCCGTCTCAGCTCTCGGCCGGCGATGGAGTTGATCGTGCGAAGAACCTCGGGTTCCGGCAGCGCCGGCTTCAGCTTCACTTGAGCCCAGCAGAGAGCCAGGTCAGCAGCTAGCACTGCCGGCAGGTAGCGAAAGAGGAGGCCCGAGACCTCGGCGAGGGCCTGGTTTCTGCGCCCCTGAGGGACCGGCTCGACCAAGGTCCGATGCCAGTCAACAACTTCGCGTCCCTGTCTGGGCCTGCTCGGCTCCAAGAGCTCGACGAGCCAGGACGGTGCCTCTGCAACGGCCGACGGAGCCAACTCGACCTCCCAGCTATAAGCCACTCCCGAGGGGTGAACGCTCGGCGGCGCGACCACATAGCCGCCAGCGGCCCGGACGTCGACTTTTTCCAGGAGACCGACGCGATTGCGGATCTCTCCATCTGCCCTGAACCAGAAGTGGTAACCCTGCGCCGTTCGCGCCCACGCCGTAGCAGGTAGCACCCGGTCCTCCACCTTCAATCGGTGCAGCGCGTCCTCGGTGTCCAGGTCCAGGACGAGGTAGCCGTCCGGAATGGCCAAACCGATGTTGGCCTCTGGCTGGCGCTGCCACCAACGGGCGATCCTCCGCGAATCCGTTGTTGCGTCCTTGACGCCATTCCGGGTCAGCGGCGCCTTTCCACGAGGCCGGAGCGGAAAGACAGGCCAGCCCTCTCGGGCGTAAAGGAAGGCATGATCGACCAGGCGATGCGGCTGGCCCTGTCCTCCAGCAGGCGTTCGTGCAGCGCTCTGCATCACCGCCTCCCCCCTGTCGAGGCCCTGGCGTCTCCGCCCTGCTCAGAATCGAGCCCCGTTGGAGAGCTCGTCGGCCTCGACTCCAGCCACTCGAGGATCTCGGACTCGAGCCAGCCGACGGTGTTGGGACCTATCTTCCTCTTCTTCGGCACCATGCCCGCCCGCTCCCACCTCCAGAGGGTCACGCGAGAGATCCCAAGGCGTTCAGCCAACAACTTGGGCCGGATGATTGTCGGAAGGCTGCTTTCGGAAGACTCCATGGGGGAACTCCTGGCGAGCCCAGGGATGGGACCGTCCAGCCGGTCACCGCCAAGCCGATTGGCCATATTTCAGGCTCGCAGGATCAGGGTAATCAAATGTAAGTGACTGAATCAAGGGCATTTAGGCGTCTTTAATTGAAGAGTATTTTTCGCCTAAATTCTGGCCTCTGAAGCTGTCGAGCTGCTGGATGTCGCCGTTTCTTGGCAAAAAATCGACCAGGTTTTCGCCAGACCCGGAAAACTGGGATGAAGGAAGGCTCGACTCTTGCCGACGGGAACGGGAAACGCGCAAGACTCCAGGATGAGCTAGCGACTCTCTACCTACAGTCCGAAAAGGAAGGAAGATACTGAATGGTGGGCAGGGGCGGGTAGATTGAGAGGTTGCCACAACCTCTCAAGGCCAAGGTGACAGCTATGAGATACGTCAGTCGGTGAAGAAGGCGCTGAGAGGATTTCTCAGGCAGTCCATCCCTTCGCTACTTCTCAGGAGGTCGCTCTTCGGAACTCGGCATGCTGAGGAATACCAGTCCTTGGTCGAGTATGCTGCAGGGCTCTTTGGCACATCGAATGCCGGATGGCGAGACACCTTGGCTGCAGACGGTGTCCTAGTAGACCGGTTGTACCGATCCAGAACTGCTATCGACTTCGGAACTCGAGCTGCACTTACCTCGTCCACACGGTACGCTGCTGGAGATCGGTAGCTGCGCACCGCATGACTCGCTGACGACCTGCGCGGTCTGGTTTCTCGCCGCGAAGCTGCGACCTGCTCTTGCCGAGCCAGGCAGCGCCTGGCCTCTTCTTCCAGCTGGTCGCGCTTGGGACCGTACTTCTTGCGGCGACGCTCTATTGCTTGATCCCGAGTGGTACCTTGGGCATCCAGCGTGACAATTCTTGCGAGGTGGGAATTGCTCAATCGCTTGGGCGAACGGACAGATTCCAGCGCCATGCGCCGAAGAAAGTCGTCGTCAGGAATTTCGGGCCGTCCTCGTTTCTTCGCAGGCTTCTTCGAAAGCCGGATGAGCGCCTCGATCACTTCTGCGGGTTCGTCCATCCCCAACTGTCTCGCTCTTGCTTCGGCCCAGCTTTCTATCGCCATCTCTAACCTCCATTTCTTCGTGTCACAGCTCGATGTCACAGCGTGTCATAGCTCCAAGAGCGCTCTCGGACCAGAGTCTCCGGAGCCCGGGCCTCTACCCAGGCACCTGGTAAATCACCGGACGATATCGCGGAGGCGGGATCGGCTTTCCGGCCTCCTTCGCAGCTGCGAGCCAGGCGGCCTTCGCGCGCTCGACCTCGGCAAGAGCCTGCTCAGCCGTCTCGCCGAAGGCGGAGCAGGCTTGAAGGTCGGGGATGTCGGCAATGTAACCACCATCTTCCTCGCTGAAGAAGATATTGATGTGGTAGTCGCTCATGAGGGTTCCTCCAGGGTCAAATTGTACCGCTCGACGAGGCGGAGGAACTGGCGGATCTGGTACGGCTTCGCCTGCCCCTTGATCTCCTGCAGATTCACCAGCTCGGGAACTCCCGGGTGGGAGAAAATGTGGTGACTCCCGCTCACCCTCACCAGCGCAAAGCCGAACGCCTCGACCAACCGCTGAAGATCGGCGAAGCTCACATTCTGAAGGTCGCTTCTCACCAGCCTCTTGAGTAGCTTCCAGGGCTTCATACCTTCACCCTAACCCATTCCTCCAGCAATCCGGACCAGGTTGCCCTTCGAATTGCCGGTGAGGATGGCCTCGACCTTCTCCCCCCACCGCTCCAGAGCCTCCCGCTTCTCCGCGTCATAGCTATGCCGGTCATAGATCGCCGTCACCCCAGAATCCACATGGTTCAGGATCTTCTGGATCACCAGCCGGTCGACGCCCAGTGAAGCCATGGAGGTGGCGGCGGTGCGGCGCAGGTCGTGGGGCGTGAAGTCGACCTCGGCCCGACGGGCGATGCGGGCGGCGGCCTTCTGAACCGCTGTGATGCGGGCGCCGGGCTTTCGCGGACTGGCAAAGACCCACTCGGAATCGCCGGTGACCTCTCGAAGCTCGTCGAGCAGCGCTAGCGTTTGGGAAACCAGTGGCACGCGTTGCGAGCGCCCGTTCTTGGCCACCTCAGCCGGAATCGTCCACCAGTCTCCATCGATGTGCTCCCACCGCATGGTCAGGACCTCAATCCCCCGCTGCGCGGTCAGCAGCCGCATCTTGAAGGTGGCGCCCATCACCAGCTCCTCCACGTGCATCGCCTGCCACACAGACCGGATCTCTTCCTCACTCAAGACCCGGTCCCGCTGCTTCGCCTTCGCCGGCATAGGAACGGCGTAGCAAGGGTTGTGGTCAACCAGGTCGCGGCTCATACCGAAAGCGTAGATCTTGGAGATCAGTGCCTTGACCCGATTCGCCATGATCGGCGCTCCACGGGCCACCACCTCGTCGAGCAGCTCCCCCACCTCGCGCCGGCTGATCTTCCCAGCCTTCTTGCGCCGCCACGCGGGCAGGAGGTCCTTCCCGAGGATGCGCTGGTCCTCTTTCCACGACCGCTTCTTCAGCTTCGCATGCTTCTCGAGATACTCCGCCGCGAGCTCGCCGAAAGTTATTGCTTCCTTGTCGATCTGCTTGGCCTGCTGCGGATCCTCACCCCGAGCCACTCGCCCCAGCACGTCCTTCGCCTTCGAGCGCGCATCGGCAAGGCTCATCGTCGGGTAGACCCCGAGCGTGATTCGCTTGCGCCCCTCGAGCCGATAGCGCACGAAGAAAGTCTTCCGGCCGTTCTTGTGGAGGCGGACCCCGAATCCGGGCAGCGCTCGGTCCATGTAGTCCACCATCCACTCGCCCTCGTGAACGAGGGACTGGATGCTGCGGTGGGTGAGATTGACCTTGGGCATGAGCCGAGCCTCCGGATCTAGGGTCCCATTAGGGTCCCATGAGGATCCGACCAGTGGACCCACGGGCTGGGTTGGGTCCAATTTGGGGCCGTTCCGACAGGGACTTGATGCAACGTCATGATCCAGGACGCTACTCGGCAACTTCAATCATGTCAACAGTTACAAGGAGCCTTCGGAACGCCTTGCAACAGCCTGCAACGAAAAAAGACATGCTGGCTACATAATTCGTAATCAGTAGGTCGCAGGTTCAAGTCCTGTCGGTGGCTCCATGTAAGCACCTATCGATAAGGGACTTACGGGACATCACGAAGCACCAAGCCCGCTCCCCTCTCGTCACTCGTAGCCAGATCGTAGCCAGAAAGATCGAACTCCCCAGGCTCTGCGGCATGACCCGGAGAAGCCTCGCCGGACCTACTACACGACCACAGCAGGCGGGCGAGGGCGGCACTCACGGCGTAATCGCTATGGATGCACCCAAGGCAAGAGAGAGTCTTCATGGCTGGCGGGGGTTTTGGCTGGCGGCTCCTAGCCTCAAAGAATCCGCCCTACCAAGCTCCTTCTCAAAAAAATCCTCTCAACCTGGTGCATTTGTGTTGACACCCCAACAACACTTAGGTACCATTTGACGGCAGGACTTGTCTTGGATACTCTCGGGACATGTCTAATCTTGCTGCGTACCCTCCTTCCCGCCCCTACCTCTCCACGGTAGAGGCTGCCGAGTTCCTCCACCTCTCGCCGCAGACCCTTGAGGGTTACCGGTGCCGAGGTGGCGGCCCTGCCTATCGCAAGCATGGCCGCCGCGTCGTCTACCACGTCGACGACCTAGAGCGCTGGTCCGATGAGCGCCGCTCCCCTTCTACGCCTGAGCGGGAGGTGCGAGCATGACCCGCCTAAGCCCCTACCTCTCCACCGTAGAGGCTGCCGAGTTCCTCCACCTGTCGCCGAAGACCCTTGAGGGCTACCGGTGTCGCGGCGGTGGCCCTGCCTACCGCAAGCATGGCCGGAAGGTCGTTTATCGGCTCGATGAGCTGGAAGCATGGTCCGCTGCCGGCAATCGCACCTCCACCTCTGACCCTGGCCCGGGGCAGTGAGTTGCTGCCGGAGCCGCTGCGGCAGCTGGAGCAAGCAGCGGCCCTATGCCTCGACCACGAAGGTGGAGCACGAGGACCGCTCGTGAGCGTAGCGAGTGCCGATGCTCTAGCCCCTGGGAACCGCTCACCGGAGGAGTGGGTTAAGCAGATACACAGCGCGCGTGGAATCAAGCTCCACAGGAAGGGTAAGGAATGGGCCGGCCCTTGCCCGCTGTGCGGCGGTGAGGACCGGTTCCACGTCAAGCTCAAGTCCGGCGGCGGTACGCTCCTAGGTTGCCGGAAGTGCTCCTCAGGCTTCGGCGACTTCTGCGAGGCGGTTTGGTCGAAAGACACCGCCCCAAAGCCTCGGAGGAGGTCGCCGAAGCTTGGGGGCCGTCCTGACAGGATCTGGCAGATTCGAGGCGTGGACGGCAACCTCGTTGCTGAGCATCTTCGATGGAACGGCCGCGGCAAAAGGAGGAAACGCTACGCTTGGCGGCGGAGGGGCATGCCTGGCCTAGACGGTCTACCTGCCAGTGAATTACCACTCTACCTATCGGAGAAGCTCAGCGATTACTCGCCGGATAAGCCGCTCTTCTTGGTCGAGGGTGAGCCGGCGGCGGACGCCCTCCTCAGCATCGGTGCACAAGTTGTGGGTACCGCCTTAGGCGCCCCCGCCGCGCCGTCACCGGCCGTTCTGGCCACGCTGACAGGATTCAAGGATCTGGTGCTGTGGCCAGACCTCGACGCCCCAGGCAGAAAGCAGATGCGGCGCTGCGCTGAGATCCTGGTTAACGCTCCGTCCGCCGGCAAGCTCCGCATCCTCGACCCCGAAGGCATAGGCTTGACCGAGCCCGGGGCGGACGCGGTCGAGTGGCTGGAGGCCTATCGAGCAAGCCTTGATGGGGCCGGAGAACCGGAGATCCGGGAGGGCCTCTCCAGGGCAGCGGCTCAGCACGGCACGCCCTATGAGCCTGAGGACCGCTATTCCTGCGAAACCTGCTACAGCAACGAAGATCCGGACTCTTCGGGTGCTATAGATGACCTACCGAGCTGCGACTCCTCCGAAGAGCCGATGTCCCTGAGCCCGGACCAAGAGACCCCCTACCCCCTAGCTGCGCTTCCTCCAGAACTCCGCCAAGCGGCCGAAGGGATTCACGAACTCACCCGCGCGCCGTTGGCGCTGTGCGCTCAATCCGTGCTGGCCGTCGCCTGTCTGGCTGCGCAGCGGTTGGCGGATGTCGAGTTACCCACGGGGCAAGCCTCCTCGCTGAGCCTCTTCTTCGTCTCGGTTGCGCAATCCGGAGAGCGCAAGTCCACGGTTGACCGTTGGGCCATGGCTCCACTGGAGGAGGAAGAGCGGCGACAAGAGACCGCCTATCGAGAAAGCAGGGCCCAATTCGATGCGGAGCTCGAAGCCTGGAAGTTGGCGAGGAGCGCGGCGAAGCGGGAGGAGCAGGACTCCGGGGCTGTGCGAGAGCGACTCCTAAAACTGGGGCCGGAGCCCAAGGCGCCCCCTCAGCCGGGCTTGCTCGTGACGATGGGGACGCTGGAGGGCATCCTCTCGATGCTGGAGGATCGGGATTCCGTCGGCTTGTTCTCGGATGAGGGCGGCGGCTTTCTCGCCGGCTACGCCATGGCCAAGGAGAATGACCGGCGAACACGCACCGCTGCGGTGTTCTCGTCTCTCTGGGACGGCAAGGCTATCCGGGAGGAGCGCCGAGGCGGGAAGCTCCGGCTTGGCCACAGCAAACGCGCCTCCATGCATCTGCTGGTGCAACCGGTGGTCGCCGAGAAGCTCTTGGGGGATGAAGGTTTGGAGGGACAGGGGCTCTTGTCCCGCGTGCTGGTGGTGGAGCCCGAGAGCACCATGGGCACCCGCCAATGGCGAGAGCCGGCGCCCTGGGCTCGGGAGGCTGTAGATCGGTACTCCGAGAGGGTGCGGGAGCTGCTGGAAGGGGATAGCTCGGAGCGGCAGAAGCTCCAGCTCAGCGACGAAGCCCGCCGGCAGTGGATCGCACTCCACGACGAGATCGAGACACAGCTCGGGCCTTCTGGGGACCTCGACTCGGTCCGTAGCTTCGCGGCCAAGGCAGCCGAGCATGCCTGCCGCATCGCGGGAGTGCTCGCAGTCTTCGAAGACCCGAGCGCGACGGAGATAGCTTCGCTAGGCCCTGCGGTCGACCTCATCCGGTTCTACCTGTCGGAGCGCCTCCGGCTCGTAGGGAAGCTCGCGGAGCCTTATGCCGAGGACGCGGCGCTAGTGGCGAAGTGGATACACGAGAAGTGGGAAGAGAAATACATTTCGATCTCAGACCTGCTCCAACGCGGCCCGGGGCGCTTTCGGAGAAAACGCAAGCTGCTGAAGGAAAAGATCCTGCCCCTACTTCTCGAATATGGCCATCTCAAAGGCCCGCCAACACGGGCAACTATTCGAGAGGTCACGAGGCGGGAAGCCTACGGAGTGGTAAGGAAAGCTAGCAGCAACTCGCACCCGCTCTAGCAACGAAATAGCCCTTTGGAGAGGCGCTGTAGCAGGTCTAGCAGGTTTAGCACACTGAAAGCCCCTTTCGACGGGATCTGGCCGAACCGCTCCGACTCCCTCGCGTCAAGCACTGGCTCCTGCTTCCTCCAGTGAGGCCCCGCTCTTTGCCACCGGTTACAATGCCGCTGCCCCACCCCCAACGCGGCGCCCTCTCCCACGAGAGGCGAGCGCCCTAGGCTGCAACCGGAGTCCAGACTATGGCGGAGCACACCGTTGAACAATTCATCGAGCGCTGGCAGCAGGCCACCGGGACCGAACGGGCCAACTACCAGCTCTTCTTGACCGAGCTCTGCGAGCTGCTGGAGCTGCCCCGGCCCGAGCCTTCCACCGACGAGAGGGAAGACAACTCCTACGTCTTCGAGCGCCGGGTGAATTTCGCCCACGCCGACGGCACGGAGAGCCGAGGCTTCATTGATCTTTACCGCCGCGGGTGCTTCGTGCTGGAGGCCAAGCAGACCGGTAAGAAGATGGACTCTGCCAGCTGGGGAACGGCCATGCTCCGAGCCCACGGGCAGGCGCAGCAGTACGCCCGCGCCCTCCACTCCGATGAGGGCCGGCCGCCCTTCCTGGTGGTGACGGACGTTGGCAGGAGCTTGGAGCTCTACTCGGAATTCAGCCGCTCCGGCGCCACCTACGTTCCCTTCCCCGATCCGCGCTCCTACCGGGTGGGGCTGGAAGATCTGGCGCGGGAGGAGGTGCGGGAGCAGCTGCGGGCGGTGTGGCTCGATCCCATGAGCCTCGATCCCTCCCGGCGCTCGGCCCGAGTGACCAAGGCCATTGCTACCAATCTCGCCAAGCTGGCCAGCAGCCTCGAGAAAGCGGGCCACGGGCCGGACCTGGTGGCGGCCTTCCTGATGCGCTGCCTCTTCACCATGTTCGCCGAGGACGTGGGATTGCTCCCGGCCCGCAGCTTCACACACCTCCTAGAAGAGACCCGCCATGATCCGGACCTCTTTCCCCGGCTGGTGCCGGGCCTTTGGCGGGCAATGAACGAGGGCGGATTCTCCGCCGAGATCCGTAGTGACGTGCTGCGCTTCAACGGCGGGCTCTTCGCCGAGCAAACCGCTGTGCCTCTGGACCGGGAGCAGGTGGACTTGCTGCTGGAAGCGGCGCGGGCGGACTGGCGGGACGTCGAGCCGGCGATCTTCGGCACCCTGCTGGAGCGCGCCCTCAACCCCCGGGAGCGTCACCGCCTGGGAGCCCACTACACGCCCCGGGCCTATGTCGAGCGGCTGGTGATGCCCACGGTGATCGAGCCGTTGCGGGAGGATTGGTCCAATGTGCAGGCGGCGGCCCTGACGCTTCAGGCGCAAGGGCGGGAGAAGGATGCTGCCCGGGAGGTCCGCCTCTTCCATCGCCAGCTGTGCAAGGTGCGCGTCTTGGACCCGGCCTGCGGCTCCGGCAACTTCCTCTATGTGACCTTGGAGCACATGAAGCGGCTCGAAGGCGAGGTGTTCAACTTCCTTGCCGAGATGGGAGACACCCAAGCCCCGCTGGAGATGGACCAGGCCAGCGTGGACCCGCACCAAATGCTAGGCCTTGAAACCAACCCCCGCGCCGCACGCATCGCCGAGGCGGTGCTCTGGATCGGCTATCTGCAATGGCACTTCCGCACCCGCGGCAACGCCAACCCTCCCGAGCCGGTGTTGCGTGACTTCCACAACATCGAGAACCGGGATGCGGTGCTCGCTTGGGATTCCATCGAGCTGGAGCGAGACGAGACCGGCGCCCCCGTGACCCGCTGGGACGGCGTCACCACCAAAACCCACCCCGTCACCGGGGAGCAGGTCCCCGACGAGACGGCAACGGTGGCGGTGGAGCGGTACGTGAACCCGAGGAAGGCGGAATGGCCCGAGGCGGATTTTGTGGTGGGGAACCCGCCGTTTATTGGAAAGCTCAACATTCGGGCATCGCTTGGAGATGGGTATGTCGATGCTCTGAGAGCGGTCTGGCCTGCCCTTCCTCATTCTGCCGACTATGTGATGTATTGGTGGCACTATGCCGCCAAACTTCTACAGCAAGAGTCTCTCCGACGATTTGGCCTAATAACGACCAATTCGATAGCCCACGGCTTCAACCGAAGGGTATTGGAGGAATTCTTGACCGCGAGCCCTCCGATATCTCTGGTCTTTGCGATACCGGATCACCCTTGGGTTGATGAGTCTGGTAGCGCTGCCGTTCGGATAGCAATGACGGTCGGAACGCTGGGACCTAGAGCCGGAGAACTCCACCACGTAGTCGGCGGTGGGGTGGCTGACCTAGAGGGACTCACAGGTGTGACCCATGGAAAGAAGGGGGTAATAGGAGCGAATCTCCGGCAAGGAGCAGACGTGACCGGTGCCTCTGCTTTGCAAGCAAACTCAAGGCTCAGTGCAACGGGAGTGATACCACACGGTAAAGGCATGGTGCTCACAAAGAGTGAGGCCGAGTCGCTGGGATTGAATACTCGACCGGGGGCAGTCAAGCATATTCGCCGGTATCTGAATGGGCGTGATCTTACGCAACACAGCCGAGATCTGATGGTAATTGATCTCTTCCCCCTTGCGATTGAAGAGGTGCAGCGGCGATTTCCGGAGCTCTTCCAATGGATATCGCTGAAGGTTAAGCCCCAGCGTGACCAAAACCGAGACAAGAGCTTGCGCGAGAATTGGTGGCTTCACCGGAGGAACAACGAGGAACTAAGAAATAGCTTGGAAGGTTTGCCTCGGTATATCGCTACAGTCCTTACAAGCCGACAGAGGATTTTCTACGCTGTAGACGGTGAGGTGCTACCAGACCAGACACTGGTTGCTATTGGTCTTAAAGACCTGGCCTCGTTCTGCGTCCTCTCAAGTCGGCAGCATGTTCTTTGGTCCCTGGCATCTGGCAGCTTTTTGGGTGTCGGAAATGATTCGCGATACACTAAAACTAAATGCTTTGAGACATTTCCCTTCCCGCTCCTAGAAGCGCCTGAAAGAAATCTATTGCGCGAGCTGGGGAATCGCACCCTAGAACACCGGTCTGAGCGCCTCGCCCTCTACCCGAACCTCACTATGACAGGTCTTTATAATGTCCTTGAGAAGCTCCGTGCCGGCGAAGAGCTCACCCCCAAGGAAAAAAAGATCCACGAGCAAGGCCTAGTCTCAGTCCTGGCGCAGATCCACGACGAGTTGGACGCTGCGGTACTCGAAGCCTACGGATGGTCCGATCTGGCGCCAGCGCTGGTGGGCAAGCCTGGGGGCACGACGCCGAGCCAGCACAAGAGCCCGGAGCAACTGGAGGCTGAGGAAGAGCTCCTCCAGCGGCTGGTGGACTTGAACGCCAAGCGCGCGGCAGAGGAGGCTAACGGCCTCATCCGGTGGCTGCGTCCCGAGTTCCAGAACCCCGAAGGCACCACCGGCGACCAACAGAGCCTCGCCAGCGAGACCACCGCCGCCAAGCCCACCGCCGCCAAGGGAGCGAAGCGAGCATGGCCCAAGGCGCTACCGGAGCAGGTGCAGGCGGTGCGCTCTGCGCTCACCGAGCAACCCGCCCCGGTCACCTCGGAGCAGCTGGCGCGGCTCTTCCGGCGCGCCCAAACCCGCCGCGTCTCCGAGCTCCTCGACACCCTCACCGCCCTAGGGCAGGCCCGGGCCACCGATGACGGGCGCTTCGTGGCGGCCTGAGAAGCTCTGAGCGGCCCCCAAAGCCCCGGCCCCGCGCTCTTTGGTAGGCAGGGAGGCACTGCCTGCCCTTCGGCCCGCCTCGCCGCCGGGACAGCCGGCTAGGAGCGCCGGGGCTCACAGCCCCCTGGTGGTGCCCTTTCTCTAGAGACAAACCCTCCAAGATGAGGCAGTCTCGACGCTTTAACGTAGGGCTTTAACACCGGCCGGCTTGGGGAGGTTTCCGCTTGCTTCTTTCGATATGACCTCTGAGCCACCAGTGCGACGCCAGAGACTTCGACCACAGACAACAACACCGGGGCCAAGGGCGCCCCGGTGCGTTGATTCGAAGGCTTTCTGAGGGCTTACGTAGGGCGTTCCGGAATCGGGCCGAGGGTGGCCTCGATCCGTTCCGCCACCGTGCCCACCTCCGCCGCCAGATTGCCGGCGAGGACGGCGAGCTGCTCATCCTCCGGTGGGAGGTCACTAGCGATGCGGCCTTGCGCCACATGCAGCAAGTAGCTCTGCGCCGTGCGCAGGTCCAGGGCTCCCGCCCTCAGCTCGCTACGGGTCGAGGACTCCGGAGGCCCGGCGCCAGGGCCGTACTCCAGAATCCAGTGGAAGAGCAGCCGTCCGAACCGGCGCAGCGTCTCCGCGGCCTCGGTAGTGGGGGCGTGCTGTAGAAAGATGGCCCGGAAAGCCGGGGAATCTCGTTCCCAGGTCCGGAAGTCAGGCGGGATAGACTCTCGGTCAGCATCCATGGAGGTAATCTCTCCTTGGGTGTCAGGTCCCGGTGGAGGTTGCTGCCTCTGCCGGGGCCGGTTACTGGTTTATGGGGTAGGTTGATCAGGCCCGGCCCCTGCTACGTCTCCGAAATCTGTGCTCGGTGCTCAGCTCCCCTTCTGCCGCAATTGCCGGACCTCGCCGAGCTTTCCATCCATCGTTGCGGCGATCTCTTTCGAGACCCTGCCCATGGCCTCGTGGCGGGCGTCCTGGGCTAGGTGGGCGTACCGCTGCGTCGTCTGCGGTTGCGAGTGCCCTAGAAGCGACCCGAGGACGGCAAGCGGGACTCCCCCACTGGCGGCAGAAGCGGCGAAGCTATGGCGTAGGTCATGAATCCGCACGTCCTCCAGCCCCGCCCGCTCACGGATCCGATACCAGGGCTTGGTCAGGTTCACCAGGGGCTTGCCGGCCTTGAAGCCGGGGCAGACGTGGGGGTTGCTCGCGTAGCCCTTGACGTTCGCCAGCAGGTCCAGAGCCGGAGCGCCGAGGGGAATGGTCTTCTTGCCGGTCTTCGAGTCCCGGAGCCGTAGACACTGGCGCTCAAAATCGACCTCATCCCACTGCAACCCGAGAATCTCGCCCTTGCGGGCTCCGGTGAGGATAAGCAACCGAATAGCCAACAGAACCGAAGGCATCTCCTTCCCCTCCGACTCCTTCAACGCATCGCCGAGACGGCGCAGCTCCTCCGACGAGAGGAAGCGCTCCCGCTTGGTCTCCCTGTAACGGTCCACATGGCGGCAGGGGTTGGTGCCATCGGGCCGAACTCCCCAGCGCTCAGCAAGGTTCATCATCTTCGAGAACAGCGAGAGCGCCCGGTTGGCCTGCGTCGGTGTCTTGCTCAATCCGTGGTGCATCCGGCTGACGTCCTTCCGAGTGACCGCGTTGACCTTGATCCGCCCCAACGCCGGCAGCACGCAACGGCGCAACAGCGCTTCGTCCTCCTGCACCGACTTCGGTTTCTTCTTCGGCCGTGCATGCTCGGTGAGGTAGCGCTCGCTGAACTCCGCGATGGTCTCGCCCTTCCGCTCCTGCTGGGCTTCCTCCGCGGGATCTTCGCCCCGGTCCACGGCCGCCAGCGCTGCCCGAGCGGCCTTGCGGGCTTGGTCCGGAGTCATGCCCCCGACCCTGCCGAGGGTATAGCGCCTCTTCCGACCTTGAGCATTGCGGTACTCGAAAATGTAGGTCTTGCGCCCCTTGGCCGAGACCCGCAACCCGAAGCCCTTCAGCGTGGCGTCATAGAAAAAGGTCTGCTGCTTCCCCGGGACGGGAGCCGCCGCCTCTACCGCACGCTTTGTGATCTTCATTGCCGCCCCCCTCCTTATCCGTAGCCAACTCGTAGCCAATTCGTAGCCAGCTCGTAGCCAGCTCGTAGCCAGCAAAATCATACCTTACCAAAGCCACGCAAACAAAAAGTTCCCTAAACAAAGGGCTTTCCAAGCTTAAGCGTCGCTTGAAATACCCGGGAACAAAGATTCGTAATCAGTAGGTCGCAGGTTCAAGTCCTGTCGGTGGCTCCAGATATCCTCATTGTTTCCAACAACTTGCCGAACTTTCCATTGCGCTGAAGTAGTGGCCCCAGGGTGGTTTGGGTCCCATTTGGGTCCGTTTGGGGTGTGACTTGGCGGGACTTGGTGGGGGCTGATGCAACCCCGAGATGCTGGTAGGCACGGGAACACCGCCCCAAGGACGACTTCTCGAGTGGGCCTCGAAGCCGCTGGTAGGATTTGCCGTCAGGGACGCCGACTACCAGGCGATTGCAGTTACTGTACCCTTAGTCTTCTAAACACCGCTCCGCACAACTTGACTTCCGCCTTAGAGGTGTACGCCGGTGAAAGGCAAGCAGCGTAAGAAGAGCCGAACCCGTGGCGGAGGAAAGAATCGCGCTATCACGAGAGCGAACCAGCATGGTCTACGCGCATCTAAGGGTGCGCGCCCAAAAAGTGACGCCACAAGGTCTTGGCTTCGGAACGTCTGCCTACCGCCTCTACTCGCAAGCCTAGGCCTCCTGCTAAGCGCCTTAATGCTCTTTGTCCCCCAGGTCTTATCGGCCACTGGCCTCGCTGTTGCTGTTGTCAGTTTTGCTGGATTGATCTCGCCCAACAGTCCGCTTGGTCGGAGGCTAGGAGTACACCGCTTGATGACGACCGACTTACCAGATCGCCTCATTCCTGTTTATCGTAAAGGGCTTGTCGCCGTAGCCACCTTCATCACTATTTTTGCATTCTATATTACGATCACGACGACCATGTTCCTGGCGCTGGTCATTACCGCCATTTCAACCGCCCTACTCACACCACTCACAATCGCAATAGGCCCCCTAATGTTTAAGCGAGAGGAGGTCCTTCAACTTGCAGCAGTCCTACTCGCAGCGGCACTGACGGCACTAGTCATATTCATCGGACCCCTAACTATCGCCAATTCATTCATCAGCCACAGCAGGCTTGAGGGCCTGTACGAATACGCTAAGCCCAATACCCTCTCACACGACGGCATTATCCGGGACAGTACCGATATTCGTGACTACCAAGCTCGTTACGAGACCTATTTCCTTGTTACATTTCGTGCTGTGCGTCTCCGTTTTATGCTCCATCATCGCACAAGCTCTCTAGAATTGTGGGGCCCCGCAGACTGGTCGACGAACACAAGCACCTATCTCCTAGATCCAGAAACGGTTGCAGATCTGAGCTCGCAATCCATAGCACCCCGAGATGCCGACCTCCTCTCCCTTACTGGAAGAGAATATCGTGGTTCACAACCATTCATAGACGCTCTAAAATCCGCCGGCGTCAACACCGGCGACCAGAGGGCTCATAAACTCTTCCTCAAGGCGGCTCTGCGAGACCCCTTAGCGCGCGAAATATTTTCCTTCCGCGAGGCATGGAGTGACTTCGAGGGTGAAATCAAGGACCCTCTTAGGACGCACCGAAAGAGAGCGCTCTCCAACGCCTTCTCACGGTCTACCTCCACTCTCTTCTTGACATCTCAGTATTTGGCATCGTCTCTCATCGAGACACGCCTCAAGGATATCGCCAATCTAGCCGTGACTTCTCGGATAATATTCATGTCCACATTGCGCTGGACTTCCGAAACGCTGTGGTCCATCATGCTGGTTTCTTTTCTATCGCTCTCCGTACTTGGATGCTACTACGCATCAATCATCCTTAGAAGATACAACTCAAGGCACGACCCCACCTACAACACAGATCACGGATTCGTATTCACTGTCGTTGGTTTTATGTCACTACTCATTGCAATCTTGGCATGGTGAGATCACACGCCAGACTCCTACAATCAGCCTGAATCCCAGCCCAGCCCGTTGACATCCCGGCTCGTTCCGCCTTACTCCTCCCAGCCCACAGCGCCCCGGCATCCCGCCGGGAGCGCAGCAACCACCGGCCCGGCCGCGTGCACCAGCACCCGCCGGGCCAAGCTGCATACAGGGGGCTGAATGATGAGCGAGCAGAAGGGCAATCCTCATGGCGACAAGGAAGAACGGCCCAAGCAGGCCGACACGAGAGAGACACCGCGAGCGGAAAGCTGGGAGGACCGCGCCGTCTTCCGAGAGACCTACCTCAACCTTCACCCGGAACCCGAAATCCGCGCCGCCTACCGCCAGGTCGGCATCTCTCTCTACGAAGCAGCGCTGGCGCTCGAAGTCAGCTACGTCGAACGGGGCGAGCCCGCAGTCGCCACCGACCTACGGGCCGTGGCGCGAGATCTTTGGGTCGCCCAGGGCTATCTCCACGGCTTGGGCCGGCAGGCTGAAGCTGACACCCAGGACGCTGCCTCGACCCACCTCTGTCTGCTGGCCGCCGAGGTCGCCCAAGAGCTCGACGGCATCCTCGCCCGAATCGGCGGGATCTGCCTTCCGTTCAGGCCCACCCACCCCCTTCTCCAAAGGCCGCTTGACCGCCATCACTCGGAACAGCCAGTCCGTCGACTACCTCTACGACCGCTTCGGCCGCCTCACGCAGGACGGCGCTCTCAGCTATCAATACGACGCCAACGGCAACCGTAGCGTGGTGGAGTATCCTGGAGCCGTGACCGCCGTCTACACCCACGACTTTGCGGACCGCCCCGAGAGCCTCACGGTCCAGCGCCCCGGCGAGCCGGACCTCCTCCTCGCCAACGGGGCCGAGTACGCCCCCTCCGGTCCGCTCACGACCCTCAATCTGGGCAACGGCCTGACCGAGAGCCGCAGCTTCAACGACCGCTACTTCCCCTCCGCCATCACCGTGACTCCTACGACGCCCCTCACCAGTTCAGCCGTCCTGCAGTGGACCTACACCACCGACAACGTCGGCAACATCGAGGCCATCCAGGATGTGCTGGCGCCCGCCAACGACAAGGACTACGGCTACCAGGATTTCCAGTACTTCCTCACAGCGGGTGACGGCCCTTGGGGAGACTTGGCCTGGACCTACGACCGCATCGGCAACCGCCTGACAGAGACCCGCGACACTGCCACTGACACCTACGCCTACCAGCCCAACGGCGCCAGCGGCAACACGGCGATCTTGGACACCATCACCCTCGCGTCAACGGGAACCAAGACCTACACCTACGGCCCCGCCGGCCATCTGGAGCAGGTAACCGCCCCCGCCAACGAGATCACTTTCCTCTCCGACGCCGCCGGCCGCCTGACGCGCCTGGAGCGCCCCGCCGGCGACGCCTCCAGCGACTTCCTCTACGATGGCCGTAGCTTCCTAACCTCCGCCGCGGCGGACTCTCTCAGCGAGATCTTCACCGACGGTTTCGAGGCCGGCGACGGCTCCTGCTGGACCAGCTCCACCGGCTCCGACATCGGCGCCGGCACCGCCGACTGCTCCACCGATCCCTCCCTGACCACCGTCTACAGCTCCGAAGGCCTCCTTCACGCCGTCACCCACTTCACTGGCCCCACCGAGGACAGCACCCGCTACTATCTCTACTTCGCCGGCCAGCCGGTCGCGCAGATGGATGTGCCGGTGGGCGCAGCGACCACCACCACCTGGCTGACCGTCGATCACCTGGGGACTCCCGTCCTGGCCACCGACGAGGCTGGGGCTGTGCTCTGGCAGGGCGGATTTGAGCCGTTTGGAGCGGACTACTCTGGGGCGAGCGTTGCTGGGGTGGATCTGCGCTTCCCGGGGCAGTGGGAGGATGAGGTTTGGGGAGAGGCGAGCGAGGGGGCGGGGGTGGGGTACAACGTCTACCGCTGGTACGAACCCGGGACAGGCAGATACGGAAGGGTAGATCCGTTGGGGCTCGAAGGAGGCCTCAATCTCTTCGCTTACGGTCTCTCGAACTCGATTGTGCGAAGGGATCCGCTTGGCCTCCAAGCAACTGCTGCCCTGGAGTTGGGATGTTCTCTAATGAAGAGCCGGTCAGGCCTTGGGGTTGCAGCAGGTGTCCTTATCATCGGCGGTTCGGCAGCCGTCACCAATAGTTGTAAGGAACGAAACTGCGGGGATTGCTCCCCAGCAGAACATGCAGCCTTGCAACTAGCCGTCGAACTATTCTGCAAGACGGGTTTAAGGGCCTGCAGTCCAGGCCAAAACCTCGGATTGCTCCTGACCAACAAGAAGAAGAATATCAATTGTGCAGCAGCGCGTGACCGCATCAATAAGAGATGTTTCAATGGAGGTGACCTGGGGCACCAGAGAGCTTCTGCCGACGCTTGGCAAGCAGTTGCGAACTGCGTCAAGCTCATTGGTAAGGAATTCTCGCATATCGTTGGGCGTTAACGTGATGACGGGCACGATCACCAAGATTCTTGCTGCACGCGTCCGACGGGCCTTCCGAGATATGCCCTCCCCAGGGGACGACATCGCTGATCCGCGGAATCGTGGCGTTGAGGCCGAGCAAGTCGCCAGAGCCTTCCGACGTCGCCACTGGAGCGAACTTACGAATGAGCTCCTTCTCCGACAGCCGGAAGCGACTGCTTTTTTCTCCGGGAGGGCCTTGCGCTACTTTTTGCCGGGGTACCTACTCTTGGCGATTGAAGATAAGGAGAGCATGGGCCAAGCATTCCACGGCTTCCTGATGTCTCTTTCCCAAGGAAGGGGTTCAGACGAGGACCTCTGCTTACTGACGAAAGACCAGTTAACAGTAACTTTGGCCGTATTGGAAGCTCTCTCACCGGACGAAACAGATCCTTCCTTCTGGGAATTTCAGCATGCGAAGGACGGCATCTTGGATTGTCTGACTAGGCCCGATGCTCCTGCTGGCGAACCTTGACGCTAGGGGCCCGACAAGCGGGGTCCGCGAAAGGTATTCGTGAGGCAGAGCCCCCAATCGCGACGGGCATGAGTATCGAGAGCAGACTTTCGAGTGCCAAAGTTGCTGAGGCCGCTTAGAGAGACCGTTTCCCGATGCTCTACCCCAGCAGCGAAGTAGCCCACCTCGGTGACCACGTCCGCCTTGGTCATTCCGAGATCGGAGTCGTCGTATGCTCCGTCGACACAAATGAGTTTTCGGAAGAGTACCCTCGTGACGAATGGCTGGGGCTCCGGCATGGAATCTTGGTCAAGTTCGAGAAGCTGGGTCTTGTCCTTTATGTGGATCCAGAGGACTCGCTGAAGCTCGTCCGTCGAGCCAACCAGGGTGCAGTAGGTGACGAGAGTCAGCCCGAGGAGCGCCAAGTCTGAAGCCTCGTGAGCGCTCCGAAACTGTCAAGCGATATCAACCTTGACGGGCAGAGGCGGCATCTATGCTGGAATCGCCAGCTGAAATACTGTCATGGATCTACGAAGACACCTAAAATCAGTTGTCAAGAAACTCGACGCATCTGTCAGAAGCTCGGCCGCTGAGGCCTTGGCCAGAATCGAAGATGAAATCGAGATCTCGGAAGCTGCTTTTCAAGAGGCTCTTGGTGACTCAAGGCTCGAGCCCCTACTGCTTGCAGATATTGCTTGGCTGGTGGGGCTTGCACGGCTTCGCTCAGTAAGCCCCACCCTCGAAAAGCTTGTAAGCGAGGAAACACCCGAAGCGCTCCTTTGGGAAACGACCAAGTCTCTAGCAAGTTTGGGTCAAGGAGCAGAGGTGATGAGGCAGCTTACCCTGACCGCAGAAGATCCTGAGAAGCAGAAAATCGGAGTCTACGGTCTGGGTGCCCTAAGGGACCAAGAGGCAGTGGAATTGTTGGAGAACATCCTCCTTGATCCCCGCGCACCAGTGTTCTTGAGAGCCCAATCCGCCGAAGCGCTTGGCTATATTCAGGAGATGAAGAGTGTCCCATCGCTACTTCGAGCAAGTCACGACGCCGCCCCCGAGCTGAGATTCTGGTCGGTCTTTGCATTGGGCCAGCTCGCAGACCCCCGTGCCCGGCAACGACTTGCGGAGATCGCCGAAAATGATCATGAAATGGTAAAAGGCTGGTGGGAGGTATCCCGGGAAGCCCAGGAAGCCCTAAAGCAAATACCATAGGCTGAAACCGAAAGCTCCGGTACCACCACCCCAGAAGCTACTACCTATCCAGAGCTTAGACACAGCCATGCAGCGATCCGGGCGCTCTTCCTAACGCCCACCTTGGCCATGCGTGAAAGAACGACCGTGTAGTCAGACCGAGGCCCGAAGCCATCCCCGGCGTCGCTCCACCTCGATTCAGAGCTATCTCTCAGGACCCACCACTTGCTGGAATCCGGCTCTTACCCACCAGCCCGTTGACATCCCGGCGCGTTCCGACTTACTCCTCCCAGCCCACAGCGCCCCGGCATCCGGCCGGGAGCGCAGCAACCACCGGCCCGGCCCCGTGCACCAGCACCCGCCGGGCCAAGCTGCATATAGGGGGCTGAACGATGAGAGAGCAGACTGGTGATCCTCACGGCGACCAGGATGGACGACCCGGACGGTCAGGAGCGGTGGAGGCACCGCGAGCCGAGAGCTGGGAAGACCGCGCCGTCTTCCGGGAGACCTTCCTCAACCTCCACCCGGAGCCCGAGATTCGCGCCGCCTATCGGCAGGTCGGCGTCTCCCTCTACGAAGCAGCGCTGGCCCTCGAAGTCAGCTACGTCGAACGAGGCGAGCCCGCAGTCGCCACCGACCTACGGGCCGTGGCGCGAGATATTTGGGTCGCCCAGGCCTATCTCCACGACTTGGGCCGGCAAGCTGAAGCCGACACGCAGGACGCAGCTTCCACCCAGCTCTGCCTGCTTGCTGCCGCGGTCGCCGAAGAGCTCGAAGGCATCCTGGCCCGAATCAGTGAAGCTTTCCCGGCCTCCGGCTCCGCCGACGACGAGGCCTGAACCGTGCCTCGAAAGAAGAACCTGCCCCAAGCCGTCGAGCAAGCAGAGAATGAGTTCCAGCGATGCTGCCGGCGCCTAGCTGCGCTCTTTGAGGAGACACCCCTCCGCACCAGCCACCTCCAGGTCCGCATTGACGGCCTCAAACCCCGCGGCAGCCGCCTCGAAGAACTGAGCCCTCCGATGGTGCGAATCCCGGCGGCAACACTCGGCCTGCCCCGGGAGGAGCTCCTGCCCGCGATGCTTCACGCAATGGTTCACTGGATCAACGCCCAGCAGGGCATCGCCGACTGCAACCACTCCGGCTACCACAACCAGAAGTTCAAACGCCTTGCCGAGGCCGTGGGCTTCGCCGTCGGCGACCGCCAGCCCAACACAGGCTGGACAGACCTCAAACCCACCCCCGACCTCCTCCAAGCCCTCGCCGACCTCCCCCTCCGCCTCGACCCGCTCCGCCGCCTCGCCGATCTCCTTCCGGACCACTCGCCATCACCCCGAATCCACTGCCGCCCCAACCTTCCCGTCGGCCTCGCCGCCAGCCCCTATTGGCGCACCGCCGGAATCGTCCTTCCCAAGCTCCCGCGCTATCGCCTCCAGCTCCTCCACGAAGCCCAACAACCCATCGAGACCTATCCCAAGCTAGAAACCACCGCCGACGCCGCAGCTCTCTTCTGGCAGATCCTCCACACCTTCGACCGCGAAGCCGTCGCCGTCCTTTTCCTCGACACCCGCCGCCGAGTTCTCGGCTACGACATCCCGTACATCGGCACCCTGACCCGAGCCAACGTCGAGCCACGGGGGATTCTCACGCCGGCATTGCTGATGAATGCGGCGGCGGTGGCGGTCGCCCACAACCATCCCTCCGGCGACGCGACGCCGAGTCGGGAAGACGAGGTGTTTACGCGGCGGGTTGCGGAGGCAGGGAAGATGCTGGGGGTCGAGGTGGTGGGGTCGGTTGTGGTGGGTGGGCGGGGGGAGTGGCGGGCGGTGCTGTCCTGACGCACGAAGCCCAATGAATGGGCACCTTCATTTTCTGGACCCAATATCACTCCTCGGGTGTGGTGATATGATCGGAACCGCCTTCATTTTGAGAAGGCAAAGGAGGTGGATCTTGAAAGCAATTTTGAGATCGGCCCTCCCACTGGCACCCCATGACCTGGAAGCCTCCTCAGGTCCGAAGCCATAGAGGGGCCTTAGAATTCTCTACGCGGTCGGAAGGACCGTGGTGGGTTATCGCAAATCTTCAAATACGCCACTCCCGCAGTGGCTTCGACCCTCTCAAGATCGCTTGCATAGCGCACACGTTAGGTTGCCCCAGGCAAAGCCGCCGACTCTTGGCGCGACGGGCTGACAGCCCAAGATCCTCGCTTTTCAGAGGCACTCAGCCCGGCGAGCTAGCAGCACTCCATCGGTCGGTCGACAACTCAACCAGCCCCTCAGCAGTCCCGACCAGAACGAGGTCCATCTCCTCGATCACGGTAATCGGTCCTGGATAGTCAAGGCCTTCCCACTGCCCAACTAGGCTGGCACCAGTGCCTCCCAGACGGAAGGCGAGAACCTTTCCGCGAGGCCAGCCCCAACCCGTCGAGACTAGAGCCATCTCATGGCGCTCGTGCCAGGCGACGTGGGTTAACCGGGTGGCACTCTCATACAGCACCTGGACGCGGCCCGAGTCGAGGTCTGCGACCAAAAGCCGGCCTCGGCCGTGGGGATAGACCCCGCCATCGACCATCAGGATGCTGCCGCCGGGTCCTCTGGACAGACTCACGAGATTGAAGCAGAGAGGAATCTCGACCGGGTAACTCAACTTCCTGCTCGCGAGATCGAGACGCACCAAAGCCCTGGCTTCGGTCAGAAGAACCGAGACTCCGGGCCGCTCGAGGAGCACTGACGTCGGCCAGGAGAGCACGCCCAACCCTCTCCCGAGAATCTCGCTGAGGGGAAGGCCGCTGAAGGACTTCCGGGCAAGCCGGGCCGACGCTCGTAGGAAGTTTAGTCGCGTCAGGGGACGAACGGTCTTTCCTGATTGATCGAGAGCCCAGAGTCGGCCTAGGCCAGCTTTTTCGCCGAGCTGAGCCGCACCAGGTAGTCTCTTCCCGGTTCGATATCGGTTCTCGACCACATAGAGCAGGCTCGCTGCTGGATCCCAAACCAATCCTCTCGGAGCGATCAGGTCTGTCTTGATGGTCTCCAAGGCTCCCGACTGAACGTCGACCTTCTGGAGCACCTTCGAAGTCCTCCCGAGGACCCAAAGACTCGGGGCCTGGTCCGTGGAACCGCGGGCCATGTGAGCTGCACCGGCGTCCAGGGGAACTCTCAGACGCCAAGTCCAGGTTCGCCCATTACTTCGGCTTCGAATGCTGGGCAAGGGATCCACGAGAGGTTCTCCCCGGAGCCACCGCTTCGACGCATCGTGAAGCCAACCGCTCATGAGGGCCTCCTCGAGGAAACCGTACTTCAGTGCTCCCTGCACAACCGGCTCGACACCGCAAACACCCACCCGGCCCTTGAGGTCCCTTGGGGCCTTCGGATCTGCAAACAGACGCCGGACGGCACCTTCCGGCCAGGGGTCGACCAACACCAGTCGTAGCTCGGAGTTGCTCGCAAGGGCTCCGAGAACGAGACTACGGATGTGTCGGTCTGCAAACCCGTAGCCCGCGGCTACCAGCAGCCTTGCCCCGGCGAAAACTTGCTGGGCGGCGAGGATGAGCGCTGGAAACGGTCCATCGGTCAGCGCCTTCTGAAGCGTCGGATAGATCATCATCGCTTCGTGAGTCATGCTCCTCGCCGAACCAAGCTTCAGCCCCACCGCCGGCTGCGATCCGCTGAGAACCCGACGGACCCCACTCCCAGACTGCTCGTACCAGGAGGCCGATCCATGAACCTTGAGCAGCCGCACTGCCTCCGGAGCACTCTTGGAGAGGAACGCCTCCGCCGTGAAGCGATGCACCGGCGAACCATCGGAGGGAAAGCCATCACCCCAGGGACGTCCCGATTTCTCGAGCAGCGACTCGATACACGTGTCGTAGTTCAGGGAAAGGATGTCGAGACCTGCCTCAGGATCGATGAAGTTCAGCAGTGGTCGAAGATAGCGAAGCCTGGCTCGCTTGTAGCCCAGGCAGCGCCTCTGCACGTATTTCTTGAGCTCCCAAGCGAGGAGCTCGCAGGCCCGGGAGGGAGAAGGAAACGTGCTCGGCAAGTAGACGGGCAACGTCAACTCCCTACCTCCCTCACCCCCGAGTAGCGTCAAGAGCTCGTAGAGCCGTTCGAGCCCCATCCTGCGAGGCAACGAAGAATCCGAGTCTGCGGCCTTCTCCCAGGCCTCTTCGAGGCGGATCAGCTCCCGCACCAGCAAGTCGTCTTGACCGCGGCGGTCTACGAGGTCGGCCTTGAACTCGTCTACGAATTGGAGAACGTTGGGGATACCAGCCGGCATGGACGCGCCGGCACCGAGGAGGAAAACGAGACCGCCACCGTGAGAAAGGTGGGGTGCCTTCCTGCCAAGCGTCATCGGCCCCTTCTCCCTTCCTCCCATAGTTGGCTCAGAGCGTCGTCAGGATGCCGAGGCTCCAACCGCCCACCCCTCCGACACCACCTCCGCCTGCTCCAGCACGGTCCGGGTCGCGGCTTCCTGCTGGTCGGGGGGATATTTGTACTTGCGGAGCAGACGCTTGACGATGACGCGGAGTTTGGCGCGGACGGTCTCGCGGACGGTCCAGTCGATGGTGACGTTCTTCTTGACGATCTCGACCAGCTCGCGGGCGATGGTGGCGAGGGTGGGCTCACCGAGGACTTCGACGGCGCTGTCGTTGGCGGACAGGGCGTCGTAGAAGGCCAGCTCGTCGTCGCTCAGGCCCAGGGCCTCGCCGCGGTGGCTGGCTTCGCGCATCTCCTGGGCCAGGCGGATCAGCTCTTCGATGACCACGGCGGTCTCGATGGAGCGGTTCTGGTAGCGGCGGATCGACTGTTCGAGCATCTCGGCAAAGGAGCGAGCCTGGACCACGTTGCGCCGCGCACGGCTCTGGATCTCACCTTGGAGGAGCTTGCGCAATGTCTCCACCGCCAGATTTCGTTGCGGCAAATCCCGCACCTCGGCGAGGAATTCATCCGAGAGAATCGACACGTCCGGCTTGTCGAGGCCGGCGGCGGCGAAGATATCGACCACCTCCTCCGAAGAGACCGCGCGGGAGACGATCTGGCGCACGGCGTGGTCGAGCTCCTCCTCGCTCCGGCTCACCTCCGGAGAGCTCTTGACCAAGGCGGCGCGCACCGCTTGGAAGAAGGCCACGTCGTCACGGATCCGTTCGGCCTCCTCGTTGGGAACCGAGAGCGCGAAGGCCTTGGTCAGCTCCGAAACCGTCCGCAGGAAGCGCTCCTTGCCGTCCTCCTGCGCGAGGATGTGCTCCTGGGCGGGACCGAGGAGAGAGAGCCGATCCCCAGCAGTCCCGGAGATCCAAGCGGTCCAGTCGAAGCCGTGGAAAAGGCCCCGGCAGACCTCCCACTTCTCGAGCATCACCGCGATGGCTTCTTCCTTGTCGAGGGCCGCCCTGCCGCGGCCGCCGGACTCGGTGTAGATGTGCAGCGCTTTCTTCAGCTCGTCGGCAATTCCCAGGTAGTCCACCACCAGCCCGCCGGGCTTGTCCTTGAACACGCGGTTGACCCGCGCGATGGCCTGCATCAGCCCGTGGCCGCGCATGGGCTTGTCGATGTACATGGTGTGCAAGCTCGGGGCGTCAAAGCCGGTGAGCCACATGTCGCGCACGAGGACGATCTTGAATGGGTCGCTAGGATCGCGGAAGCGTTTGGCCAGCGCTTCTCGCCGGCCTTTGCTGCGGATGTGGGGCTGCCAGTCCGCAGGATCGGCGGCGGAACCGGTCATCACCACCTTGAGCTCGCCGTGGGCGTCGTCGTCGTGGTGCCACTGGGGGCGGAGCTCCACCAGCCGTTGGTAGAGCTCGACACAGATCCGCCGGCTCATGCACACCACCATCGCCTTGCCTTCGAGGGTCTCCAGACGCTGCTCGAAGTGCTCCACCAGATCGCGGGCCACCACCTCCAGCCGCTGCTCGGAACCGACTAGGGCCTCCAGCTGCGCCCACTTGGATTTGAGCTTCTCTTTGCGTTCCAGCTCCTCGCCTTCGGTCACCTCCTCGAACCGGGGATCGATGACGGGGCGCTCGGCCTCCTCCAGCTCGAGCTTGGCCAGGCGGCTCTCGTAATAGATGGGAACCGTCGCACCATCGAGCACCGCGCGCTGGATGTCGTAGATGCTGATGTAGTCGCCGAAGACCGCGCGGGTGTTGGCGTCGGCGTGCTCGATGGGCGTTCCGGTGAAGGCGATGAAGGAGGCATGGGGCAAGGCGTCGCGCATGTGGCGGGCGAAACCGTCGATGAAGTCATACTGACTGCGGTGGGCTTCGTCGGCGAGGACGACGATGTTGCTGCGTTCCGAGAGCACCGGATGGCGGTCGCCTTTGGTTTCGGGGAAGAATTTCTGGATGGTGGTGAAGATCACGCCACCGGAAGCGACCTGGAGCTTGTCCCGCAGGTCGGCACGATCCGCCGCCTGCACCGGCGGCTGCCGTAGCAGATCCTTGCATCGTGCGAAGGTCGAGAAGAGCTGATCATCGAGGTCGTTGCGGTCGGTGAGCACCACCACCGTCGGGTTGCGCATTTCCGGATGGAGGATGATCCGCCCGGCGTAGAAGGCCATGGTCAGGCTCTTGCCCGAACCCTGGGTGTGCCAGACCACACCGACCCGCCGGTCCCCCGCCTCTCCGCCGGGCCGTCCGCCCGCTTCGTAGTGCCCCATGAGCTCGGCCACCTCGCCCGCGTCGCTCGCCGGCGCGGCCCGCAAGGTCTCCTCCACCGCGACGTTGACGGCGTGGTACTGGTGATACCCCGCCACCTTCTTGACGATCTGGCCGCCATCGTCGTCGAAGACGATGAAGTGGCGCAGCAGGAGCAGGAAGCGTTCGGGAGCGAAGACACCCTCCAGCATCACCTGCAGCTCGCTCACGGTCTCGGGAGCGAGCTCCTCCCCGCCGATGGTGCGCCAAGGCTTAAACCATTCCTTCCCCGCCCCCAGCGCCCCCATCCGCGCCGAGAGGCCGTCGGAGACGACGAGCACGGCGTTGAAGGTGAGGAGCGACGGGAGCTGTGCCTGGTAGGTCTGGAGCTGTTGATAGGCGCTCCACACCGTCGCCTTGGCGTCGGTCGCATTCTTGAGCTCGAAGACCGCCAGCGGCAGACCGTTGACAAAGATCACTACGTCCAGCCGCCGCTGTCTCTGGCCGTCCACGACGGTGAATTGGTTGACGACCAGGAAGTCGTTGTTGTCGGGGTCCTCGAAGTCGAAGACCTGCACTTGGTCACCGACAGTGGAGCCATCGGGACCGCGGTACTCCACGCTGACGCCGGCGACCAAGAGCCGATGGAGCGCGCGGTTGGCTTCGATCAGGGAGCCGGCTTCGACGGTGGTGAGCTGCCGAAACGCTTCCTCCAGGCCCTCCGCCGGGATGTCCGGATTGAGCCTGGCCAGGGCCTGACGCAACCGCCCGGCGAGCACCACGTCCCGGTAGCCCGGGTCGCTCCGCTCCGGAGCCGACGCACCCGCGGCGATCTCCGAGCCGTGGAGGACTTGGTAGTCGAGAGCCTCTAGCCAAACGAGAGCAGCGTCTTCAACGGTGGATTCGGTTAGAAGAGTCATAGTCTTCCTATTCACTAGCTACCACTCGAAGCTGAATCGAACAACCCCGTAAATAGAGCATACAATGCTTCATCGTGGGGTCTTTCGTACCAGATGGGATAGATATTCCGCTCGCTCAGAAAGCCCTCCCTCGATATTCGGACCTGCGAATCATCTGGCAAGCGCAGAAAAGCATAATGCCTTGGCATATTACTATCTTTCGACGCCACCTCAGCAACAAGCTCGACAGTTCTATCATTTCCAAGACTACAACCAATAAACAACAGATGATGAGTCCGATATAGAAGAGCTAGCTCATCCCGGATCAGTCCACCCTCAGCATAGGCATGGTCATACTCCTTTGTCTGCAACACACGACCTTCGGGATCACGGCAGGTCCCATGAAGCTTAAGAAGAAGGCTCTGACCCAAAGCCTTTATTGAGCGATACTTAGCAATACCTTGGCCTGCAAGCACGTGCTCGAAAGAGCAGCCGTTTAAAGAGTAGGCATACTCGAGCACATCATCTAGGTTTGTAGTTACAACCAGATCTGGGAAAATAGCCGGCAAGAGCCTCACAGGCCCAGAGATCTCCGCTGAAGCCTCGACTCTCAATTCGTGCTCGATCCTCTCGTTCAGCATATTGACGTTTGTGGATTCAGCAATCAGGTCCGCAGCTTTCTCAAAAGAGAAGTCTGCAATGAGCTCCTCCAGACTCACAGGGTCTACTGGGGTAAAGCCCGAGACCAAACGAAGCAAATGCGACCACGTCGGCAGACCGCTTGGCACCGACATCCCTGAACCAACCAGAGGAACAGCTTGACGGCGACTGACAGCCGCACTCAAATCCGCATATCTCTTCCTGTTCCCACTAATTGAGAGTATCTCTCCAAGCAAATCTCGCTGCGCTGGGAACCATGACTGGTCAAGCCATGCACTAAAATTCGACTCGTACGCCTCTTCGTCGCTACGCAAGGCTTCCACAGGAAAGAATTCCGTATCGCCAATAAACACACTATCCTCGATAATGGTCCCATCTCGGAATTGAAAAACCAATTGATCCTCGAAAATGGACCGTAGAATATCCCTCCCCATCGACCCTACAACACCTGCAGGTCGCCAGTAAAAATTTTATGCAAGAGCGAATCGTGCAGCTCATTTAGAGCAACACTCTCTCGACAACAGAGAACTATACGACCATACAAACTCCGCACCCTCCTATCGAAAGCATCCATGATCTCAGCCGGCGGCAGCACAATCGGCATGGAGCGAAAATTTCTCTTGCTAATTTCCAAAAATGTTGAACCATTTGCCCGACTAATGATTGTCGCCTTTGCAGCTCGGGCCCAAAAGAGAAGAAACAAATTCGACACCGCCCCCTTGGGCTCCATTGCGATAAAGCCCTGATTCACAGCAGTAGGATTCTCGGCTATAGCCAAGTACCCAATTGGAGCTCTCGAGGACAGGAGAACAGTACCCTTTGGTAGTAATCCTGAACCAATCTGCGAGAGTCCCTCATCGGAGATTCTTCTCGCGGTATCGAAAAGCACTGGAGCTGACAGTCCCGACAAGTCTTTTGGGGTCGCCCAAAGGTGGCCAGTTTCTTTCCAGAATCTCGGGATCTTCGTGCTCGGAGTACTCCCCCCAGAGACTTGGGCAATATTCTCAATCCGGCTGACGCTCCAATGCTTCGGAAGCTCCCCCAGCTCCGACTCCTCGAACGATTCCGGGAAGAGATCCGCAACCTCCGCAGGCAGTCCCGAGCCGCGGCCCTCCGACTTGGCCCGCACTGGATCAAAATCGATGAACCACGACTTGAAGAGCGCCCGCGCCATCGCCTCCAGGGTCTCGCTTATCCGGCGGTTGAGCTCGATCTTCTCGTGGAGGGTGCCGAGAATGTGGGCTATGGCACGCTGGTCCCGTAGAGGAGGAAACCTAATGATCATTCTGCGGGCCGCACCAACGTTAAAATGCTGTTGCACAGCGCCAACCAAACTAGCCCTTACGTGGTGAGAAGCTACAGAGTTGATGTACCCACAAAGGAATTGAGGGTCAAGGTTTTCCGCACATCGAATAATAACTAGGTCTGAGCAGTTGGCTACTGGAAGCGACTTCGGGATGACCGCACAGGCACCGGGTTTGCCAGTCCGCACGACCACAACGTCCCCGGGAACCAGCGACGACTTTCCTAAGTCTGAGTGGAATTCAGGAGGAATGAATTTCAGATCGCCCAGGTTGATCCTGAATGGCTCGACGTTCAGGGACCTCAAGAAAGGAATCCCCGCCTCAACATACCTAGATGCCATCCGACCAACATGGCCGACTGTGATCTCAGAGGCTAGGTCGTCCAGCGGAGCTTCTCGCCACTCACTCCCCATACCCAAGCCCCTCCAGATTCGCAGCAATCGCCGCATCCAACCGCGCAGCCTCAGCCTGCTGCTCCCGAAGCTCCGCCACCAGACGCTGCATCTTTTCTCCGAAGGGCTCGCCGTCGTCTTCTATCTCGGCGGCGCCGACGTAGCGGCCGGGGGTGAGGACGTGGTTGTGCTGGCGGATCTCCTCGAGATCGGCCGACTTGCAGAAGCCGGGCACGTCCTCGTACTCACCAGCCCCCTCATCGCCGCGCCAGGCGTGGTAGGTGCCCGCGATCTTGGCGATGTCGTCGTCGGTGAGCTCACGGTGGGTGCGATCCACTAACGAGCCCAGATCCCGGGCGTCGATGAACAGCGTCTCGTCGCGGCGGTCTCGGAAGCGGCCGTTCTTCTTCGAGCGCGCCAAGAACCACAAGCAGACCGGTATCTGGGTCGAATAGAAAAGCTGCCCGGGGAGCGCCACCATGCAGTCCACCAGGTCCGCCTCGACGATCTCCTCGCGAATCTTCCCCTCCCCCGACTGATTCGTCGACATCGAGCCGTTGGCGAGCACGAATCCGGCCATGCCCGTCGGCGCCAGGTGATAGATGAAATGCTGCACCCAGGCGAAGTTTGCATTCCCCGCCGGCGGCACGCCGAAGACCCAGCGCTTGTCTTCGCGGAGCAGCTCCCCGCGCCAATCGCTGTCGTTGAACGGCGGATTGGCCATTACGTAATCCGCCTTGAGGTCCGGGTGCCGGTCGTTGTGGAACGTGTCGCCGTGGGCCACCTGGCCCTCGATGCCGCGGATCGCCAGATTCATCATCGCCAGCCGCCACGTCGTGTAATTCGACTCCTGACCGTAGATCGAGATGTCGCCGATGCGGCCGCTGTGGGCCTCGATGAACTTCTCGCTCTGCACGAACATCCCGCCCGAGCCGCAGCAGGGGTCGTAGACCCGCCCCTTGTACGGTGCCAGCATCTCCACCAGCACGCGCACCACGTGGGACGGCGTGTAGAACTGCCCGCCGCGCTTGCCCTCGGCGCTGGCGAACTGCGACAGGAAATACTCATAGACCCTGCCCAGGGTGTCCTTGGCGCGATCCGCCGAGCTGCCGAGGGAGATATCGCTCACCAGATTGATCAGCTGCCCGAGGCGCTGCTTGTCGAGCCCAGGGCGGGCGTAGATCTTGGGCAACACGGACTTGAGCGTCGGGTTGTCGCGCTCGATGGCCGCCATCGCTTCGTCCACCAACTTGCCGATGATCGGCTGCGGCGCGTTCTCCTTGAGCTGCTGCCAACGCGCCTCCTTCGGCACCCAGAAGATGTTTTCCGCCCGATACTCGTCGGGGTCCTCCGGATCGGCTCCCTCGGCTCGCTGCTTCTCGAGCTCGGCATGCTTCGCCTCGAAGGCGTCGGAGATGTACTTGAGGAAGATCAGCCCCAGCACGACGTGCTTGTACTCCGCCGCATCCATGTTGTTGCGCAGCGCATCGGCAGCGGCCCAGAGCTTCGACTCGAAGCCCAGCGGCGAGCCGGAGCCTCCGTTCTCCCCCCGAGCCTTGCGCTGCTGCTTCCGAGGCTTCTTCGGTTGGCTGGAGGCTCCCGTATCCGCCCCCGGACCAGCGAGGAGCCGGTCGATAATCCGTGCCTTCTGGCGACCACTGTCGTCCAGCTCCACCGCCCGGCACATCGCCTTGAGCTCGTCCCGCTTCAGCTCCTCCAGGATCTCCCGAAAGGACACCGAGCCCTCCACCAACGCCTCCACATGCTGCGCGGCCACCCGCCGGTCACCCACGGACACTTCGAACTGCTCGCTCAACTCCGCCAACCGATCCCGGCCGAGCACGGCCAGAGCCTGTCGCTGAAAGTCCAGCGAGGGAACTTTGCTTGTCGTCATAGGGCGGGAGTTTAGCAGCCGGCGTGAACCGCGGGCGCACATCGAAAGAGACGAAGTCGGTTCCACCTTCCTCAGTTGAGCAGGGAAATCGGGAAAAGCCCGGGCCGCTGTCCCTGAAGTCGGCTCCGAGGGAACCCTAAGATGAAGGCACCCAGGGCAACACCGAGAAGGGCTCCATCAACTTCCACCATCACTATCTACCCAAAGTCCTCGGGAGATCAGACCGGACAGAACATCACCTGGTCTAGGTTGGATCGAAAGGCTAGTATCGAAAGCATCTATGTCGAAATGGTCCACAGTCTCCTGTCGTCAGTGCGGTGGTGACATCCCTGTGCACGCCGACTGGGACAGGATCCCGGAGTACCACAAGGAGTGTGCCTGGACCACTTCTTCGTGTGGCATCTGCGGCGGAACGATGAAGATTCATCGCGCCTGGGACCACCCGCCCACTGCGCACAAGGAATGCAAGGATCGCCAGGCCGCCAAGTGGAAGACGCGGTCGTGCAGACACTGCGGCGGTGAGCTCAAGTACCACGCCGATTGGGACAACATCCCCGAATATCACAAGGAATGTGCTTGGAAGACCGCATCGTGTGGCATCTGCGGTGGCGCGATGAAGATCCACCGAGCCTGGGATCACCCACCGACAGCCCACAAAGAGTGCAAGGCTCGCCAAGCGGCGAAATGGAAGACTCGCGCCTGCCGCCACTGCGGGAGAGAGCTCAAATACCACGTGGACTGGAGCAAGATCCCCGAGTACCACAAGGAATGTGCATGGAAGACTGCCCCCTGTGGGATCTGCGGCAAGCCTATGAAAATCCACCGCGGCTGGGATCACCCGCCAACAGCCCACAAGGAGTGCAAGGCCCGCCAGGCTGCGAAATGGAAGACCCGTTCCTGCCGCCACTGCGGGAGAGAGCTCAAATACCACGTGGATTGGAAGCGTATCCCCGAGTATCACAAGGAGTGCGCCTGGACGACTACACCTTGCCAGTCTTGCAGCACAGGCATCAAGACCCATCGGGCTTGGGACAACCCGCCTCGATTCTGCGACGGCTGCAAGAAGAAGTTCGCTCCCAAGCAGTCTTCCTGTAGCCACTGCGGCAAGAGCTTCCAGATTCCCACTGGCACGCAGATCAACTGCAAGAGCAAAGGCTGGGACCTACCGAAGCGGTGCCCCGACTGTCGCGAGCTCTTCAAGCACAAGCCGTTTCGAACGGTCCGGACGACCACCATCCTCGGCGAGACGGTCTTCAAGACCTACAACAGCCTCGGACAGCTCATCAGCGAGTCGAAGGACGAGAAGAACCTCTTCGGAGACGAAAGACGTCGCCACAAGAGCGCTACCGGCAAGACGACCGGTACGACAACTCGCGAGAAGGGATGGCTCGGCGACGAGTACACGCAGACGAAGGGCCCCGACGGGAAAGTCAAATCCCGGTCGCGACGTAAGAAGGATCTCTTCGGCGATGAATACACGGAGAGCGTTGGAGGCTCCTCCAAAACCAAGCATAAGACCCGTACCAAAAAGACAATCTTCGGCGACAAGTACCGCGAAACGAAATGATCCTCAGAGCCTCAGCTCAGATCGCTACCGGCATCCTGGCGGGGCGCTGGGCTTTCAGTGACAACCGAGGCCAGTAGACGCGCTGGCTGGTGAGGCGCCCTGGGATGGCGGCGGAATCGAGCCCACGTAGCTCAAGCGACTGACCGAATGGGCCTCTCCACCGACAAGGATTAGGAGGAAGTCAGAATGGACACGAGGTCTCGTCACGGGCTTGTGTGGAGCGTGCCGGCGATCTTCGCTTCCTCAACCATCCTCAACACTTGGATCTACACACAACAGGGCTACTTCCGACTCCCGAGCGGGATGGACTTCAGCCAGCACCACGGGGATGCCTCCGCTGCCGTGTTGGGGTTCTTCGTCGGGGCTCTAGCCTTCGGAGCGCAACTCTTCCTCTGGCACCTGTTTCTCCTCACGTATCCCTCGCGCCGATGGCACAAGCAAATACCTCCACTCGGAGGGCTCGAGCTTGGCGAATCACCATCCTTGGCGAAGACGGTTCAAGCCTTCTCCTTGAGTGCTTTCCTAGTGGTGCCGACTGCCGGCCTTGTTCATCTCTTCCTCGAAGTCTTCCGTACAGCGGTCGTGGAGCGCAGCTCGGGTACCCCCGTCACCGGGACAGGGGTACTTGCCCATCTCTTCACCGTAAAGCCCCTGACCTTTCGCTATAAATACACTCTCGGCGAAGCAGGCATTCAGTATTTTCCCTTCTGGGAATCTTGGCTGATCATGGCGCTCTTGGTCGGCGCAGTGGCGGCAGCAGCCCGCGTGGCCTTTCGCGTCTGGGCTGGCCCGAAACGAAGTACGTAGAGGGTGCGTGTTAGCGAATTAGCGTGACGTCGGCCCCGGAATCGAGCATAGCTTCCAGCAAGAGATGATCCCGGGTGGTCAGGAGACGCCCAAGCCGCAGCTCCGGGTCGCCCAGCTCGACCATCAGATCGCCCGTGGGTTGTTCGAGCTGAGCAACGATCATTGAACTCGCCTGCTCGATCATTGGTTGGAGATCGACCGCGGCCGCCTTGCGCAGCTCTTGCAGCAAGGTGCTCTCGAGGATCACCGACAGCGTGCTCCATAGCTTGTTGTCCAGCGCCCGAGTGAACACAAGATCGTCCGCGTAGAGACCGTCTCCAGAATCGTTGGCACGCGGCACGCCGGCAACATAGACCCAGCCATTGACGTCAAAGAGTCGGTCGGGGAGATCAACGCTTACCAGCGTCCCCACCACGAGCGATTCACCGCTGGGGTATATGCGGAGATTCTTTGCCTCGAGCACTGCCTCGCCCGCGGGAGTCGGGGACTGCCATTTTTTGCCCACAAGCTCCGCTCCGAGTCGGCGTTCGAGCTCGCTGTAAGAGAGGATCAACGGAACTCGTAAATGCACTGCGCTTTGGGTCGTATCGGTGCGTTGTAGTGGAGGCAAAGGGCTGGCTGTTCCTGGCTCCGCTTCGTCTCTGACCGAGATGTCGACTTCGAGCTCAGCCAGGAGCTCGGCCGCCTCCGCGTGGGTCTGAAGTCCCGAGTACGCCAAAGACTTCGACTCGACGTGGATGAAGAGTCGATCATCGCGACCGGGAAGGTCCACCGGATAGGCTCGGGGAGCCCAGACCTGCGCCAGCTGTCGCTGGATTTCGTCGCACTGAATCGACTTGGCAACCTCCTTACCCATCGACTGCACCTGCTCTCGCAGCGCGGATTCGACGAGGCTGTTGATGTGCACCCAGACTCCACCAACGATCTCGACTCGCGCACCCCGAGTCCATCGAAAGTCGGCCTTGACGGTCGGCTTCGGACACCAATTCTCGTCCAAAGCGAGATCGATATCGGCGAAGGCCACCAGATCGGCCTTGAAGTTCTTCCCGTCGAGATCGAGGATCTTGGCTCCATCCCCACGCAAACCTCCCTTCCCCCGGACCTTGATCGGGACCTCGACATGGATTCGATCATCGGAGGCGGCGCGCACAGCGATGGTGCCTCGTGTCGCATTGAAGGAGTACTTCGTCCCAGCGCAATGCTTGATTCCTAGAATTCTCTTGCAGACGTTCTTCCCATGACCTGAATCACTGAAATTCTTCGGAGCCTCCGCGTTGGCTCGCTGCTGCATAGCCTCGAAGGGCAGAGTCACGGCGATGGCAAGAGTGCTCGGCTCGACAGTGGCTTCACGAGCAGGAGCCAGCAGCTCCGGCTCCTCGGACAGCTCGCGGTCCCGTTGACCCAGCCAGCCCACACCGAGAGCGGTAGCCAGCAGCAGGATGACAAGGATCAGAATTCCCCGGTTGAGTCGACGCATGAGGCCTCCAGTCAGCATAAGAGTCTACGTTCAACTCTTGAGACGGACGCAGCAGAGCTCTTCCCGAAGCGCGAGAGATCTGCTTCTGGCTGCCTCGAACTGGCCGTTTTCCACCGGCCCCTGGTGGGGGGGGGGGGGGGGGGGGGGGGGGGGGGGGGGGGGGGGGGGGGGGGGGGGGGGGGGGGGGGGCGGGG